>JBAWFY010000340.1:0-4784 GCA_049592335.1 Occallatibacter sp. | reverse complement strand
GATTGAGGTTTGGTATCGGCAGAAAGACGGCAGGGAGAGCAACCGGATTTGTTTGCGCAGCCAGAACCTGCATCGGATCGCTGATGGAGTAGAGGCTCAGCTTGTTTTGGAAGTGATTTTCAAGAAGCGTAAATATAAAATCGAACGGATCGAGACTCACTCGAAGCAATGTAGATAACCAATCTTGAAGGTCGTGAGGCAAATTGAGAAGGTCGCGTACCAAGTTGGCAAGCCCTCCAACCAGGGCGTTCAATATATCCTGTGCCCAGCCTGGGAGAAAGCTTAATGCCTGGTCTATCAACTGCTTCACCAGACCGTCGATGAAATCCCCGATGGTGTCGGCGATATCCAGGAGCTCAATTTGCTGCCACACGATGTGCGGCACCACGAGCCACTCCCATTGGGTGGCGGACTGTTGAATGTGGTTGGCAACGGGTGCGATACCAAGATCAATTTGTGAGCGGACGATGTTGTCAATGGGAAGAGTGACCGATACGTCGAAGCTTGGCGTTGTCACGGAGGGAGTGGACACCACGCAACCGCCAAATGGATTGGGAATGATGCAAAAGGATGGAATCGTCTTTCCGGGGATGTGGAGGCCAACCGTAAAATCGAGTTTGTCCCACGCGATAACGATATTGGTGAGGCCGAAGTAGCCACCGGTGTAGATGAGGCTATTTGGATCAGGTCCGTGCAGCGCAAAGTTGCCTCGCTCAAGATGACACTGGAGGTCAATCCCGAAGCGGACATCCCCCTCGGTAGTTTTGCTGAAGTCGAATTGAAAGATTTCGATCAGAGCCCCAAAGGCCTCGCTCAATGCTGCCTGGTCCACTGCTACGGTAATGTCTGTCATGGTGCAGTCACCTCGAGGCTGAATCTCGCCTGCAGCAAATCCGCACTGATGTTGGGATTCGGGCTACCGACAGGAGCCTTCGGCGTGATCGTGATCGTTTTGATAGGAGCGGTGGCGGGCAAAGAAGCGGAGAGATCGATAACGAAGGGCGATAACTGGATCCACAGCTTGGGGAGGATCTGGGTGTCGAGAATGAGAACAAGTAACAAGTCGGCTGCCTGACTCAACCCCGCAGGCAGGATCTGAGGAATCTCAAATTTGTCGACCGCATATGTAATCCAGCTGGTTGGGCCGCTAGCAATAATGTTCGTCGCAACGGTGGCGAACAAGGATCCGCTGAAGCAATCGCATACCTGGAGAGGAAATTTCTGGACCGAGGGAGTGCCAGGTGCGGTCAACGTGGAGACATCGAGTTTAGGAACAGCGAACCGGACGCTAAAGCTGACTTTGAGAACGATACGTTGTCCAGGAAGCGGAAGCATAGTGGCGGGAAGACCGACCGTATCCACGCCAAATCCCACACCGAAATCTGTGATTTGAAACGCGAATTCAACGCCCGGAAATGTGGGGTCCGTCGAATACTTCAAGGGTGGGATCGCGTCAAACTGCGGAGCGCCGTTGGTAGGCTGGCTGATCGGGTTGCACCACTTATCCGGATTGGCAGCGAAGTACGGCGAAATATAGTTGAGAAGGCTCGGACGCTGTGACTGGATGACGTTAAGGAGTTTGGGGAATAGCGCGTCGTTGATACCGACGTATACATCGCCGGGAGGTGTAAGTGCCATAAAGCGGGTCCCCTATTCGCTCAGCTACCAACATAACGCATTGATGTGGACTGCATCTCTATGGACGGTCACGCAAGACACACTGCGAAGTCTTTGCCGCAGTGAGGGCAGGTGGCTGCTCACTACGTCTTGACCGTACCGGCCCGCAGGTGCAATTCAATGAATCACCGAATGATACCTAAATGACAGCTTGGTGGCGGGGAAACAACATTGTTCGAACTGTACCTGCCAATGCCCCACAGATGCAAGCAGTTCTTTATAGATCATCAGGTCTCCGCAACAACGGGAAATCCGATGTTGATTCCAAAATGGTTAGCGGAGCACTCCGCCTGCTTCCCGAAACAGAAGGCGCGTCTTTCATGAGGAGCTTCATGGAGCTCTCCGGAGGCAGAAATCGAAGTGGAGTTAAATTATCCCACAGGTGACGTTGCGGGTTTGCTAATTCCTAAGAATGCCCTTTCACTTCGGCGCCATCATCAGTTCAATCCGGCACCGTGGCAGTTGGCCCTCGTCTTCCGCCTAATGTTGTCACGAGGTGTGCTGCGTCTGCTGCTCTCGGCGGGCTCGTGCATTTTCTGCGCGTGTCTTTGTGCCCAGGCTGCCCCGTCAGCGATTCTCCGACCGCAGGCCGTGCCGCAGGCTCCCCAATCACTCGTCGTTAGAGACTATGAGTTTACTGCTGCAACGGTTGCGCCGAATGGCGCCATACTGTGCGTCTCCTGGGTTGAAACCCAAGATCTCGTCTACGAATGTGAAAGTTCCGAGTCCGTCTAGCAGCAATGAGCTTTTGATGACTTTCTTAAGGAGATGCCTTTCAAAGCAAGATGGCATTTTCAGCCCAATTGAAGGAAGAGACCTCGACTGCAGTTGTGCAACCTTTTCATTAAGGTTCATGCGACTCAGCAGATTGCGTACGCGATCCGGCACAGGCACCTTCTGCGCGTCGGCACAGTCTCTCCGATTCATGAAAGATTCCTGCGATTTGGGTTCAACTGTCCCGTGAGCGCCCGGATCTCGATGTCGCTGCGCTTGAGTTCGAACGTTTTGAAGAGCCAATATGAGCCGAAGGCCCAGACGCCAGCCGCTTCAACCATAAATGTTCGCGCAACGAACTGAGCTAAAACAAGGTGTGCGAAAAGTGGAAGCGCGACCATGAGAAATCCAAGGACTCGATACCACAGCCGAAAGAATGCGATAAGCTTCTCGCGATTTGGGGTTTGAGGCGGTATCTCCTTCAGCGTCTTCTCAGAGCAGAATACCGCCGTAAAACCAACACTCAAGAAGAAAATCACCGCGAATGTCATATGGGGATTGAAGCCAGACTGCCCAATCCAACTCATGGGAAACAGCGCAACACATGGGGCTGTGACTCCAGCGATATTCAGCGCCAGATCCTCCCATACGCTGAATCCGCGCATCAGGAGCATCGCACCACCGATAAAAAAGAGTGAACCAACGAACCAGTTCCGCATTGGACCAGTTCCTGGCGCGAAGCATGCTGCAGGAGCCTTGGCTGGATCTTTCAGGCCATCTTCGGCCGTCTGGCCGGAACAGGACTCAGTCGCGTGATAATACGCGCTCATCGAGCCCGAGAGCGGGATTTTGTACTCTAAATAGCCAACGCCGGCGAGTATTACAGGCAGCGCCAAACCGGCAAGCCCGACACCCCATCTCAGGGCAATGAACATGTTCAGCATGTGTCTCTGAATGGGGGTCAACATCTGCTTATTCGCGGCCATACACACCCACTTTCCTGTTCAGGTGTTTCAGAGTGAGATTAGAGGAAGTCTACAGAAAATTTCACCCAGCATGCGCTCTTTAGGCAAGACAATTCAATTGCTTACACTTTTCACGTGCCACAAGCCGCGTCCTGGCAATAATCCAATGAAGCCGTATTCCATCTAGTCCGGATCTGCGACCGAGACCTTGTTGCGGCTTTGCCAACCCAAATGATGAATAACGAAGGACGGGCGTCCGACCGATTATCACTTTCCCGTCGGACCAACCCTCATGCCAGGTCATCCTGGGTGTCCTGTTCGAATTGGAATTCCAAGCAAGAATAGATCAACCTCTTGAAATCAGCACGACCACTTAGCGCCTATCCCATCGCTAGCGGCCTTCGGTTTGGGTCGGCTTACCTGCAAACAGAGCTTCCGCCGCCTCACTGCCAACAAACCGACTTCCGATCCGGATTACGCTGGCTGCAAGATCGGTACGGGGCTGCTGAACGAATACTGCAGGCTACCGTCGGCGTTGCCAACGAAAGTTTCCAGAAACAATTGTGTGTTGTCCAGATCTCGGTAGTCTAGTGTCAGGGTGGCACCGTCCATGGTCAGGTTCATGAAGCCGTTATAGCCGGCGTTTGTGTTATCTCCTACGGGATAATCATACCTGGGATCGAAGAGCATCAGGGGAGCCTTTCCGGTGTTGTATCCGGTTCCTTCTTCGACTGGCATGCCTCCCTGGCCGAGACAACGCCCATAGCAGATGACATTACCGTCAGGGGAGAACTTGCTGTAGATCGAGAGTCTGTGCTCATGTCCCCAGATCCAGATGACCTCCTGCCCAGCGAAGAAGTCCTTGAGCTGCGCGGCTGGTTCGCCGAAGGCCTCGTCCGAGTAGGCGCTGAAGTACTGGTGGTGGGAAAGCAGCATAGTGGGCTTCTTGTTCTGCTGCGGATTGACGTTGGCCTTGAGCCAGGTGAGCAACTCATCCTGCAGGGCGCAGTTGGCGCCGAACCAGGGGAGCTTCTTGATGACGGGGATGGATCCCAAGATGAAGGTGCCGACCGAATTGTAGCCCGTATCAATACCGATGATGCGCCACTGCGGCGTCTCAAGGCAGAAGAAGCTTGCCTGCTGATCTTGCCCCGTCCCGGTCTTGCAGTAGGCGAGCATCGAGCTGAAATACGGTCCGCCGCCGCCGTACATCTCGTGATTTCCAATCAGGGCGAATGTGCCGACCGAACCTTTAGGAAATTGGACAGGCGTGTATTGTCCTCCAGGTGTGCCCAAAAAATTCTCGTTTACCTCTTCCTGGTCTCCGACATAGTAAACATCCCCTAGATGGATCGTATAGTCGGGCGCGAAGCTACCCACACTTTGGGCTACCTTCCATGACTCGTAGGTGCCCGTTCCCCAATCTCC
>JBAWFY010000339.1:0-1842 GCA_049592335.1 Occallatibacter sp. | reverse complement strand
ATCTCAGACCACATGCCACTCAAAATCGAGTTCATTGAGACTCCGGAAAAGGTTAACGAGATCCTTGGCAAGTTGGAAGAGCTAGTGGGCACTGGAATGATCGACGTGCAGGAAACCACGATCGCGAAGCCGGCGCAGATCTCGAAACCGAAGAAAGCCACGCCTCCGGAACACGTCAAGATGGAAGGCAGGGCCAAAATGATGCGGATCTACATTGGCGATTCAGATCAATGGAAAGGCAAGCCTCTCTATGAAGCTCTTGTAGAGGCCATGCGCGCCAACGACATCGCCGGAGTCACTGTCTATCGCGGCATTCTCGGCTATGGCGCACATCGTCGGATGCACAAGGACAAGGCCCTGCACCTCTCGCACGATTGCTCCATCATGCTTTCAGCCGTTGATACCGAGGACAAACTTCGGTCCTTTCTGCCTCTCGTCGATCAGATGGTACTAGAGGGCTTGGTCGTTTTCTCAGACGTGGACATCATTAAGTACTCCTACCGTGCGCTCGACGTCGATCAGCCGGAGCCGCAGTCGGGAAGCGCTTCAATATGAGCGGAGGCTCGACCATGAAAGACCAATTTCAAGCTCGAATGTTGCGTATTCACTTTGGCGAGGGCGACAAATGGCAGGGCAAGCCTCTGCATGAAGCGATCGTCGCCAAATGCATGGAACTGGGGATGGCCGGCGCGACCGTGTATCGAGGAATTGAAGGATACGGGGCAAGCACCAGGATTCACCACAGCAGCCATTGGAAGTTCTCCAAGGATGCGCCGATGATGCTGACCATCATCGACAAGGAGGAACAAATCGAGAAGCTGATTCCGCATCTTGACGCGATGGTGGAAGAGGGTTTGGTGGCCATGTCGCGCGTCGAGGTAATCCGCTATACGCGCAATCACGAAAAAGCGCCGGAGACATCCTCAGGAAAAGTATGATGGCCGATCTCGTGACGATGCAGGATTGCGGTAGCGTTTTGAGTGAGATATCCGTGAGTTTGGATGGCGCCACCCGCCTGTTGCGGCTTGCCGGCCTGGCTCAGGCACTTGCCGCCGATTCAATCGCCGAGGAAGCGCGCGAACTCGCGGCGAGGGTTTCTGAAGGCCGCTTCTATGTAGCTTGTGTCGGTCAGTTCAAGCGTGGCAAATCCACCCTCCTGAATGCATTGGTCGGCCGCGAAGTTGTTCCAGCCGGGTTTATTCCGGTCACGGCAGTGCCAACCGTAATTCGGTTCGGCGACAAACTTCATGCGCGTGTGCGCATGCGAGACGCGTCCTGGCGGGAAGTTGAACTACGCGACTTGAAGGAATACGTAACGGAAGAACTGAATCCCGAAAACAAAAAAGGCGTGGACGGGGCGGAGGTCTTCGTACCCAGTCTTTTGTTGTCCTCTGGCATGTGTTTTGTGGACACGCCAGGTTTGGGTTCAGTCTTTACTGGCAATACAGCAACCACCCAGGCGTTTATCCCTCATATTGACGCCGCCTTAGTCGTGGTCGGAGCCGATCCGCCCATTGCAGGTGAGGAACTGGCGCTGGTTGAGGCGGTCGGCAAGCAAGTTCAGAACTTGATCCTGGTGATCAATAAGGCTGACCGCACCAGCGATGCGGAGCGCGCGGCGGCAGTCAAGTTCACGCGCGAGATTTTGGAAAAGCGGTTGCATCGCCCAATGGGTGAGGTTTTTGAGGTCAGTGCCGCCGAACGTATGGAAAACCTTGGTCCGTTGCGGGATTGGGAAAAGCTGCTCGCGACCTTCCATCGCCTCGTTGACGACTCAGGTACCAATCTCGTGCGCGCTGCTTGCGACCGAGGTCTCCAGCGTTTAAGCGAACAACTTTTAGT
>JBAWFY010000338.1:0-1737 GCA_049592335.1 Occallatibacter sp. | reverse complement strand
GTCCCGCTCCTCGTCCGCTACGCCGCCGCGACCGCCCTCGCCGCCGCGGTCTCCGCGGCTCTTTGGCTCACGCACGGTGCGCCGCAACGCTTTCCTGCGTTGGCCCATATCGAATCCCAGGCAGCGCGTCTCCAATCGGATCCCTGCATTGCCGACATTGGCGACGACGTTCCCAATCTTTCCACCGCCTGTGTCCAAAACACTGCCTCACCGCAGGTGACGTTGTGGGGAGACAGCCACGCCGCCGCCCTGGCCCCCGCCGTGCGCGCGCTGGCAGCAAGCCAGGGCTACGGTTTCGCCGAATTCGCCAAAGCTTCCTGCCCGCCCGTTCTGGGGGCCGCACAGTTTCTTCCCCATCATCCGAGCCTTGCCGTCAAGTGCCGCGCCTACAATCAGCGCGTCTTCGACCGGCTGGTCCACGATTCGCGCGTCAGCGTCGTCATTTTCACCGCCTCCTGGGCCGGCTATCTTCACCGCGACTGGCAGCATGGCTGGCTCGTCGCAGATCCCGCTCACGCATTCTCAATGCCGAGCGGCGAAGCCGTGCGCTTGACGCTCACCGATTCCCTCTCCGGCGCAGTGCGTGCGCTCCACTCCGCCGGCAAGCAGGTTTACGTCCTTGAGGACATCCCAGCCTTCGACTTCGAGCCCATGTGGCGTCTGGACTCGACTTCCATTCCCGCGCGCCGCGCCCTCGTCTCGCTGTTCAACATCCGTAATGCAACAGACACCGGCCTAGCCGCTCCGGGAGACGTCGAAATGGCCGGCGCTGCATCCCGCTTGCTCGAACAGACCTTCGCGGCCCAGCCATCCGTCGCGCTCGTCAACCTGCGCTTCTCTTTTTGCAACGCCGGGGCGCTATGCCCGTACCGCATTGGTAATCAGCTTCTTTACGCCGACAACAACCACCTCTCGCCTGCTGGCGCTCGCTATGCGCTGCGCAGCTTCCATCTGCCGCCGCCCTCAACCGTTCTCGCCGAACGGGAGCCCGCTCCATGAACGCTCATCCTTCCGCCGTTCCCGATCGCGCCTACCGCCCCGACATCGACGGCCTGCGCGCCATCTCCATTCTCAGCGTGGTTCTATTTCATAGCGGCCTCGTCGGGCTCAACGGCGGTTTCACCGGCGTCGACATCTTTTTCGTCATCTCCGGCTACCTCATCGGGGGACAGATCTGGACGGAACTCGATGCTCGCGCCTTCAGCTACAAGCGTTTCTACCAGCGGCGCGCCAAGCGCATTCTGCCTGCGTTCTACGCCGTAACCATCTTCACCCTCGCCGCGGGACTTCTGCTGCTTTCGCCCCGGGACCTTGAGCAGTTGGGGCGCGGCTCCATCGCGGCAACTCTTTCAGCCTCCAACATTCTCTTCTGGAAAACCGCCAACTACTTTGCCGGATCGAGTGAACGGAATCCCCTGCTGATGACGTGGTCGCTCGGCGTGGAGGAACAGTTCTATTTGCTCGTTCCGCTGTTGATGGCTGTCGTAGCGCGCCTGCGGAGCCGCTCGATTCTGCCCACAATCGCCGCCGTGAGCCTCGGCTCATTCGTCTTCGCCTGCGTTATGGCGAGCCATTACCCGATGGCCGCCTTTTACCTGTTGCCCGCGCGCGCGTGGGAACTCGGCGCGGGCGTTCTCCTGGCCGTAGCGGAAACAAAGCGCAAACAGAAGCTCGTCGCGCGCGGCTGGGCAGAGCTCGGCAGCGTCGCGGCGCTCGTCTTGATGGTCACGGCCATCG
>JBAWFY010000337.1:0-3253 GCA_049592335.1 Occallatibacter sp. | reverse complement strand
AAACGGACCCATGCTTTGCCCGTACGTGTCCAAACCACAGCCGCACAAATTGAGATGACTCCGAGAATCAAAAAGATTAGCGGCGATCTCAGGATGGAGTTCACGTAAGGCATCGATAACATTTCCCCTCTGGAAACAAAACGATCACCACCGCGCTGAACTTACTAACATGGGCCGTCCATGCCAGCGGCTAGGCACCCACCATCCTGCACGGGAAGATCAGATGCCCCATCCCTTTGAATGCCAGACTCGCTATCAGAAACAGGCTGGTGAATACTAAAGTCCCAACCCATATCCCCGCTAGGGTACTTATCGCCGTACTTCCATTGCCATAAATCGTCGGCTGCTTGAGGAATGGCCAGCATCTCAAGTCCAGGAACAAGCCCGAGCAGATTCATCCCTACGTTCTTAGGGCTTCGATCATTCCAAAAGCTGACTGCCGCGCCCGCAGGTCCCAGCACCTTACCGGCTCTTTCGCTAGCAAGTCCGACTAGCCCAGCAGCATCTGTGGCACCCGTAACCGCCGGAATAGGTTCTGCCGGCCCGATTCTGAAGGTCACTTCTTCCCGCATCCCGTAGTTCCAGAGGTGCCCATGAAAGAGATTGCTGAAATGTTGTCCCAGGCGATGCCAGAAGCCTCCGCCACTTGAAGAGCCGCTCTGCTTTTTGGCCCGATTTTCTGGCTGAGCTTGATCAGGGTCATTGTTTACGGGCTCACACTTTCCAATTTTGCCAGCCGCACACTCTACTACATCACTCTCACCAACTTGAAACATGGAACTTGGGAAACTATGTCCGTCAGCGTCAACCAAGCGCATTGGATTGTTCCTGACGTAGGCATAGAGGTTTAACGTCTGGGGATCGCTCAGCTTGGAATATGGCACCGGCTCGACTTTGGCGCTCCAGTCGGGCGTCAGGAACCTGCCCATCGTAGACGCAAAGTAGCGCGCTTTGAAGTAGTCGTTGCCGGATTCGGTATCCCGTTCCTTCGACGTGAAGTGGTGCTCCGTGGCATCGTCAGCGGTCGCAGGAGCGCCGGGTGGATTGTAGCAGTTGAGCGCGTCGCCGAAAGGATCGGACAAGCAGTATTCCTCCACGGCGCCCGCGGCACTGCCTCCCGATGGATTTGTGCCACCCGCTGCCAGCTGCACGCGCCGCGTGCCCAGAGGATCCTTGAGATGAAAATGCAGCCCCTTGTTGTCGTACGTCGCGTCGAGAGTTTCTCCATCCCAAAGGTTGGTGTGCTTCCATCCACCAGATCCGTCCAATTCCGTCACCTGGTTGCCATCTGAATCAAGTAGGTATTGCTCCTGCACCGTACTAAAGGACGACGCCGAGTTCGGGCAGGCAAAGCTGCTCATCGCCCCTTTGATGACTCGCAAACCCTCCGCATTGTAGAGATACCCGGTCACAGAGCCACCACTGCCGCCCGTCTCCACCGCGCACTGCCGACCCTCGCCATCGTAGAGATATTTGTTCGTGCCGTCGTACGTTATATTGCCAGCCTGATCGTATCCGCCGGACTGATTCGCATTGAGGCTCGTCGCAGACAATTGGTTGTTGTTCGTTCCGTTGACGGTGCCATTGTACTGCGCCCAGGCGTTTTGCCCCAAAGAGCCGGTAGTCGAACAGCCGCTGGCTCCGCCTTGAGTGCTGGCAAAGGCCACGCTGGCGCTCATCTGCGTGGTCCGGTTGCCGAAAGCGTCATAGCTCCAGCAATAGTCCGGATACGGATTGCTCGGCTGGCCGGAGGCAGGTGTGCTGGAGGCGGTCGCCAGCCTGCCGAGCGTATCGTAGGTGAAATTCCACGTCCCCATGACCACGGAGTCGGTGTAGCTGAGCAGGTTGTTGTTGGCCGAGTAGCCGCCCGTCGGCACCGCGTAGCTATAGACCGTCCCGTACGATGAAACGAGGTTCTTGCCGCCCGTCATGCTGTTAGCTGTGGCCTGAAAGCTGGCCGACGGGAAGAGAGACGGATACGAAGTCTTCTGGGTATCGCTCACAGACACCGACACTGAATAATTCGTTGTGGAACCCGTTGCCGTGCTGACGAGTTGAACCGAACCGCCGCTTGTCGTTGCCGTCACGATCGTCGCGGCAGCGGAGTTGATTGCCGACGCCAGGCTGCTGGCCAGCGTGCTCGATGTGCTTCCCTGGCCCCAGGGCACCGCTGAAGTGGTGTAGCTCACCGCTGGAGACACAGCATCGTTGGTGATGGTCGCAGTGACGGTTCCGGCGTCGTAAACCGTGGAGCCGTTGGTGCCGCCCGTTAACGCACTGTTTGGATCGGAGACCGTGAAGTCTCCGTTCGAGAAGGTGATCGGATAATTGCTGGCAGTTCCCGTCGCGATCGCCGTCACGGTGATCGAGTTTCCGCTGGCCGTCGCCTTCACGGGAGAGCCGCTCAGGTTGAGCCCCGACGCCAGGACAGATGCTAGCGCCGCGTCAGTTGATCCACTGCCGTAACTAGCCGAAGAGGTAAAGCCATCGATTGTCACAGCGAGCGTACCCGTATCGGGAACGGTATTGCAAGTGGTCACCGGCTCGTACACCTCGCCATTGTCGCCTGCATTGATCCACTCATAAGTCGTTGTGCATACCGTTTGCGAACCGTCGCTTCCGGTGACGCTGAGCACGCCGGAGCCGGACGTGCCTTGAGTTGTTCCGGAAGTCTCAGACCCGCTGAGGACGATCGAGCCGGTACTCTCGGTGGCAGGGGTATTGACGACGTTACCGCCATCTATTTCCGAAGTGATGCGCGCACGATTGTCGAACGCCCGCGAGATGTTCGCTACGCCATTCGGCTCCGCTGAAGTAACACCAAGATTCGCCTTCACCAGATTGCCGAAAGGGTCGTAGCCTGTGCCGGTTGCGGCTTGAAGCAGCGTGGGTTTGTTGAGGTATGTAGAAGTGTTCCAAGTGCCGGGCTGCCCCGTAACGTTGATGGCATTGAGGTGCTGCACGCTATCCCAAGTATTGGCGAGCGTCAACGAATTGCCTGTGCTGACCGGCAGCACAGTCTGGGTCGGATCTCCGGCGAAATCGTAAGAGTAGCTGAAGGGGTACGGTGTTGTGCAACTGCTTCCGAGCGGGCATTGCTGATCGCCATTGAGCCGGCCCATCACATCGTATCCGGAGATGATGCGGCTGGAGATAGAGGTCGATGGAGGCTTCTGCTGAAGACTGGCTGGCCCTGGACAAGAGCTTCCAGCGGGTTGTGTCCAGTCCATCGTGAGACGGCCAAGAGGATAGG
>JBAWFY010000336.1:0-2115 GCA_049592335.1 Occallatibacter sp. | reverse complement strand
ATCCGGCATTGACCACAGGTGCCAGAAACCCGAACCACTGCGGGTTCGAGAAATGGAAGAAGACAATATTGAGGGCCGCGAAGCAGCGCAGTCCTGTCAATGCGTTCAGCGGCGCTGGCTTGGTTGTTTGCGGCGCTGGGGCGAGAGTTTCCACTGACAGTTAGACGCTCCGGCACAACAGGGAATAGGGAGAAGCCAGTAGGGAGTAGAAAGAATTCTTGCGGAGTTAGAGCCACCTCGAAGCGCTATTGAGATCCAATGCCGAGTAGGAAATTCTAACCATGAACCGCAGCTTCTGCCGAGGGTCCCTGTTCCCTCTTGGCTATTCCTTGCTCCCTGCTCTTACGCCGTAACCAGAGAACCGACCTTTTCGCCCAGCACGACGCGGCGCATGTTGCCCGGCTGGTTCATGTTGAAGATGATCATGGGCAGGTTGTTGTCTTTGCAAAGGCTCACCGCGGTCAAATCCATCACCTTTAGGCCCTGGCGCAGGATGTCCATGTAGGTGATCTCGTCGTATTTCACGGCGTCTTTCACCAGCACCGGGTCGGCGCTGTAAATGCCCTCCACCTTGGTGCCCTTCAGGAGCACATCGGCCTTGATTTCCATGGCGCGCAGGCTGGCCGCCGTATCTGTGGAGAAAAAGGGATTTCCAATGCCGGCCGCGAAGATCACCACGCGGCCTTTTTCGAGGTGCCGCACGGCGCGCCGCCTGATGTATGGTTCGGCGATCTGGTTCATGAAGACCGCGGTCATCACGCGGCACTGCACGCTGCGTTGTTCGAGAGCGTCCTGCAGGGCGATGGCGTTGATCACCGTCGAGAGCATGCCCATGTTGTCGGCGCTGACGCGATCCATCTCTTTGGCCTGCTCTTCAACGCCGCGGAAGAAGTTGCCGCCGCCAACGACGAGGCCTATCTCGACGCCCAGAGCGTGAATCTCGGCGAGCTCGCCGGTGATTTCGCCCACTTTATCGGCATCCAGGCCAAAGCCCCGCTCTCCGGCCAGAGCTTCGCCCGATAGCTTGAGTACGATTCGCTTGTACATGCCGTTTCGAGTATCGCATACGGGCCGCTGGCTGCGCCCCAGAGCGTGGCTGAGAACAAGCCGGGCCGCCGGGAGCTTCCGGCTGCGCGCGGCAGAGCTGCGGAATTCACGAGCGGCCGCTGCTCTCGATTGCGAGGCGGGCGTTTTCCCGAATCAAATCTCCTCCCGCACCGGTCTCAAATCAGGAAAGCGCAGCACTTTTAATGCCACGCCGGTATCTCGCTCCCCGCAAAATTCCTTAGACTGGGCTCATTCCAAAGGCTATTATTCGCCTCCATCGGTGAAAGTTCATGATCGTCAAGACGCAGTGCAAGGGACGCGAATTTACTGGCGTCGAGATTGGCGCGAACAATGTGCGCCGCTATTTTCCTAAAGACATCAACGTGATTGAACTGCACCTGGATCATCTGCTGATTCAGCTGGAGCTCGAGCCTGAGTTCTGGCAGGGCGATGCGCGGATTTGCGATCCGCGCCTTCGCGCGTGGCTTGAGTCGAAGAACTTCAAATGCCAGCCTGGCGACGGGCCGATTCCTCTGGCGTTGATCCCTACCGGGAAGAACTGCTACCGGTTAAAGGCGATCGGCTGCAACGGCCAGTCAAAGCTCAAGACGCTCAAGCCGGCCGTGAAGCCCGCGAAGGACTGTATCGCCGCCTGAGCTGGGTTCCCTGCCCCATCTCCGCAATCCCGCAGCCCCTCCGTCTCTCAGTCCCTTAGTCCCTGCCTCTCCGCCTTGCTACACTCGGATTGGATGAATCTTGAACAGGAAATTGTGCGCCACTTTGCCGCTGGCGCTGCTGCAGCCGCGGACCCGGCGGCGATGACGGCTTTTCTTGCCCTTCGCTCGGCCCTGGAGCGCGGAGAAGTGCGCGCTGCCGAGCCGGACGCGGACGCGCCGACGGGATGGCGCGTGAACGCATGGGTCAAGCAGGGAATCCTGCTTGGGTTTCGCCTCGGCGCTCTCGAAGAATCGGCTGCCGGCGCGCTTTCGTTTGTCGACAAGCACACCTACCCGGCGCGTCTGTTCGCCGCGGCTGACGGTGTGCGCGTGGTGCCCGGCGGCTCTTCGG
>JBAWFY010000335.1:0-5804 GCA_049592335.1 Occallatibacter sp. | reverse complement strand
TCGCCTTTCTCTCGGCTGCAGCATTCGTTGCCGGGCTCTTCGTGAATCCGCCGTACGGCTTCGCGCCCGAGGACAACCTGGCATACGCGCACGTGATCCGCATGCATCAGGCCGCGATCGGGCAGCTCAAAAAACTTTATCCCGGCGCGACCGTCCTGACGGCGTGGCCCATGACCGACGAACTGACGAAACCCGAGCTCGGCTACGTGAAGGAACCGTGGGACGTCTGCGCCATCGACAACTTCAGCGCCGACGAAATTGCGCGCGCCGCTGCCGAGCCTGAGAAGTATTCTGTGGCGCTGGCCTTCTCTACCAAGTACGAACCGCCGCCGCTGTTACCGCAATTGAGTGGTGAACTGCTCGCCGAGCGCTACTTCGGCCTGCACCACGATCTGCCGCCGGAAGTGATTGCGCAGCGCCTGGACGGAACGCCCGTGTGGATGTGGAAGCGCAACCAAGGCACCATGTGGGTTGCCCTGATCCGCTTCAACCGCCAGATCGAAGCGCGTATCGAGAAGCCTATTCCTGGTTTCTAGCGGACAGGTTTTCCGCGCTATCGCTGGTACCCGGGAACACTTTTCCCGCCCCCGGTGTCTACACAAGCACAGTGGTACCGAACGGGATGATCGGAGGACCGTGAACCTTCCGCTCCCGCGCCTCGACGCGCAGAGCGGCTGGATGGTTTCGCTCGCGGCCTTCCCCTCGCCGACCCACCCGGCGAGCCCTCCGATCCTCCCCAACGGCGCAACTGAATTCGTGGTTTCGGAGGCGGCCATGTTTGAAGACGCTACGTTCGAATCGATGGGCACCATTCACACGCGCAGCCGCAACTGGATGATTGCGACCTTTGGTTTCAACGGATCCATCCTCGCGCTGCTGGTCGCGATTCCTCTGCTTCACCCGGCCATGCTGCCGCAAATACCGAATCTGATTCAGGTGGAAGCGCCTCCCACACCCGTCGAGCCGCCGAAGCCGATTGTCCTGCAGACAAGCGCGGCGGCTGCGCATTCAGGTACTCAATTATTCGTAAGCCCATTCACGGCTCCACGGACAATTCCAACGGGCGTGCCGAACACTTCCGAGCCGCGACAAGCCTTGGATCCTCGAGGTCTGGGCAACCCCGCGGGCCTTCCTCGCACCGGTTGCGACCCGTTCAATTGCGGTTCCACGCCAACGATTGTGCAGCGGGGGGCGCCAGCCACGGCCCACGTCTCTTCAGGCGTCATGGCAGGCAGGTTGTTGAATAGCGTTCTTCCCATCTACCCGCCGGCCGCGCTCGCGATGCACATCGTCGGGCGCGTCGAGTTGCAGGCTACGATTTCGCGGGGTGGAACCATCGAGAATCTGCGCGTGATGACTGGGCCGGCATTGCTGCGGCAGGCCGCGCTTGACGCCGTCAGGCAGTGGCGCTATCAGTCCTACCTGCTCAACGGCCAGCCTGTGGAGGTGGAGACCACAATCGACGTCGACTTCGCGATGAACTAGAGCGCGGGCAACAACCGCGGCTCCGCGAGTGCGGGCGCCTGCCCTACGGGTTCAAGCTCTCCAAGGCGATTGAATTCGAGGCGCCCGCATTTTTTGTATCTGGCGCGTGCGAGCCGCGGTAGGCGACAATGACTTCTGCCATGACCAAAGCCTCTCGCCGCGAATTTCTCGGCCTCACCTCCGCCACCGTCGCCTCTCTCTCCGCGCCCGGCATCCTGCGCGCCGCCATCCCGGCCCCACAAGCCCCGCGCCTGCGCGTGCTCATCGGTTCGCACACGCAGAACGGCATTCTGTTTTATGACTGGGATCCGCTCACTGGAGAATTGACTCCTGCCGGCAAAAACTCGAGCGTGACGAATGTCGCATGGCTCGCATTCTCGCCCGGCAACGAGTTCGTCTACTCGGCCTCCGAGCTAGACAACTTCCAGGGCAAGCCCACCGGAGAGGTCGCGAGCTTTCGCTTTGCGAAGGACGGAACCGTTGAGCAGATTTCTGCGCGCAACTCCGCCGGCACAGGCACCTGCCAGGTAGCCGTGGACCAAACCGGCCACATGCTCGTCGCGGTCGATTACACCGGCGGCAGCGCGGCCAGCTTTCGCATTCAAAACGGCAGCCTGAGCGAGGCGGTATGGAGTGAGCACTACACCGAGCACGGCCCGAATGCCGACCGGCAAAAAACCGCGCACGCGCACTTCGCGTCCTTCTCGCCCGACAACCGCTTTGCCTACATCAACGATCTCGGCGGCGACTCGATCCACATCTACAAGCCCGATCCGGAGACGGCCGCAATGACGCCTGCGGGAATCTATCGCGGCGCCCCGGGCTCAGGACCGCGCACCTTGCACTTCCATCCCAACGGCCACACGGCGTATTGTATCAATGAGATGTTCTCGACGGTCGATGTTCTGGAGTGGAATATTCACGACGGCAGCCTCACGCTCGACGGTCGGATAGAATTGCTGCCCGCCGATTACAAAGGCCCCACGCGCGCCTGCGACACGGTGATCTCGCGCAACGGGCGCTTTGTTTATTTTGCCAACCGCGACGACAATTTCCTCTACACCTTCCGCGCCGATTTCAAGACCGGCAAACTAACGCCGATCAAACGTTCGAATTGCGGCGGGAAAGAGCCGCGCAACTTTGTGCTCGATCCCACGGAGCGCTGGATGCTCGTGGCCAACCAGACTTCAAACGTGATCAGCATCTTCGCGCGCGACCGCGAGACCGGCGAGCTGGCCGAGGAGTGCAAAAACGTCGAGGCAGAAACTCCCATGCGGATTCTTTTCGCGTAAATGCACTCGCTGCGTCCCCGAACCGAAGACGAACCAGCCATTGCTGCCCGCGGCCAGGTCTTTCAGGGGATTCGATTGGCACTCACTCCGCGGTCATTTCCCTGCCCTTTGCCTCGTGCCCCAGTGCCGTCAGCCCGGCGAGCGCTACGGCCACTACGGCCACAGTGACGGCAAGCACTGCCGGATAATTGCCCCACCGCTCAGCCGCCAGGGCCTGGCCCTTGCCATTCCACGACGTGATCAAAGCGCCGAGTTGGTAAGCCAATCCGGGCGCCGTGGCGCGCACAGGAGCGGGCGATAACTCGGTGAGATACGCCGGAACCACGCCCCACGCGCCCTGCACCATGAACTGCATCAGCACCGCACCGATGGCGAGCGTGACGGCCGAGTGGCCATAGGCGTAGAGCGGAATCACGGGCAGCGCCAGCAAGGCCGCGGTGATGATTGCGCGCTTGCGGCCCCACGATTCCGAGAGCGCGCCAAATACGATTCCGCCGCCGATAGAGCCGACGCCATAAAGCACGCCGATTAGCCCGATGGTGGTGGGCGAGAGCTTTGCCGCGACGGCCAGAAATGTTGGATACACGTCCTGCGTGCCATGCGAAAAGCTCATGAACGCGGTCATCAGAAGTACGAGAAACAAAAATGTGGGCAAGAACTGTGCGAGCTGGCGCGGCCAAATGGACCCGGCATGCACGTCGCGCGACATTCTTTTTTGTGCTCTGTTTTGCGCGCCCGCCAGCCACACCGGCGACTCCGGCACGCGCGCCTGCACATAGAGAGCGAGCAGCGCTGGCGTCGCGCCCAGGATGAAGAGACCGCGCCAGCCGATGCCAGGCAGCACGAGCCCGTGCCAGCGAATTCCGGCAAAGAGTAGTCCAAAGGCCGCCGAAGCCAGAATCGAGCCCACGGCATAGCCCTCCTGCAAGACGCCGGAAAACGTGCCGCGGCCTTCCCTGGGCAAGGTCTCGAAGGCGAGCGCCGCGCCAACGCCCCATTCGCCGCCCATGGCAATTCCGAAAAGTGCGCGCAGAATCAGAAGCGTACTCAAAGAAGGCGCAAAGGCGCAGGCCAGCTCGATCACGGAGAAGCCGAGAATGTTTACGATCAGCACGGGCCGGCGGCCGTAGCGATCGGCGAGCATACCGAAGACCAACGCGCCCACAGGCCGGAATAGCTGCGTCCAAAACACCGCTCCGAAAACTGCCGACGGCTGCGTGTGAAACTCGGCGGCAATTGCCTTGACGCAAAAAACCAGCAGAAAAAAGTCGAGACTGTCGAGCGTCCAGCCCAGAAACGCGGCCAGGAATGCGCGGCGCTGCGGAGGGGTGAGCGCGCGAAACTGGCCGAGAACGGACATCTGCGCGAGAATAGCAGACGCAGCTTTCAGCGATCGGCTTTTCGCTATTAGCTTCCACTGCTACGCTCAAGGCCCCTTCCCCCACACTCAGCTGAAAGCGGATAGCTGAAGGCCGACAACTCGCGGCAAAAATAATTGTTGCAACGAATATCTTGCCTGCGGCATCTTATCGGCAGCAGTTCCCACAGGCTTTGGCCTGTACAAAAGCGATTTCACGGTCCGGCATCGCCGCTCGGCCCCGCGCGGAGCGGTAGTGGGCCCAGCACTCAAAAAGGAGCATTCTCCGATGAAACAACTGGCGATTCTCACCGGCATTCTGGCGCTGGCAGCGCCGCTTGCCATGGCGCAAACCACCACCTGGGTCTCCGACCCCAACCACAGCGAAGTCGATTTCAGCATTGTGCACATGAGCGTGTCGAATGTGCACGGCCGCTTCGGCAATGTGAATGCCACCATCGTCTACAACCAGTCCGACGTCACCAAGTCAACCGTGACAGCCACGATCGGCGTCGATACCGTGGATACCGGCGTGGACCGGCGCAATAACCACCTCAAGACGCCCGACTTCTTCAACGTGGCGGCCATGCCCACGGCTACATTCACCAGCACCAGCGTGGCCAGGAATGGCGACCATCTGACCGTCACCGGCAACCTGACGCTGCACGGCGTCACCAAGCCCGTGGTGCTCGATGTCGAAGGGCCCAACGGTTCGATGACCGATCCCCAGGGCCATGTGCACAGAGGATTTTCCGCCACCACCAAGATCAACCGCGCCGATTTCGGCATCGGCAGCAAATTCCCCGCTGCCATGGTCGGCGACGAGGTCTCGCTCGACATCGAACTGGAAGTCGTGAAGCAGTGAGCCGCGACCGGAGCACTCGCCGATGGCTAATCTGAAGCTGGAAATTCTGCAGGAGCCGGCCTTTTCGAGCCCGGAGGAAGAGGCCTTCCTGAATCTGCTGCGGAGCGCCGACTGCATCGAGCGCGCGTTCCAGCAGAAGATCCGCGGCTGGGGCCTGACCGCGACGCAGTACAACGTGCTGCGGATTCTGCGCGGCGCGCATCCTCGCGCGTTGCCGTGCGCGGCCATCGGCGAGCGCATGATCGCTGCCGAGCCCGACATCACGCGCCTTCTGGGGCGGCTCAAACGCATGAAGCTCATCCGCCAGCACCGCGACCGGCACGACCGGCGCGTGGTGCTGACTGCGATCGCGGATTCGGGAATGGAATTGTTGCGTGCGATGGACCCGGCTGTCGAGGGCGCGCCCAAGGAAGTTCTAGGACACATGCGCCGCACGGATTTGGCGGAGCTGATTCGGCTGCTCGAACTGGCGCGGCAACACTCCGGATGACCCGCTATCGCCCGATTCCCAATGCAATCGTTGGAAACGCTTGCAGCATGAGCCGTGCAGCGATCCCGCTGCCGCTCTAGTTGCCAATGACTTTTTGCGCTATGGATTCTTCGTCCGATTCGGATTGGATGATTTTGTTGTGGAGGCAGTAGAGCGCCAGCTCGAGACGGTCGGAAACGCCTAGCTTGTCGTAGATCTTGCGCAGGTAATTCTTGATGACCTGCTCCGTCGTGCCCAACTGGAATGCGATCTCCTTGTTGCGTTTGCCCTGAGTGATGCAGGTAATGATCGACATCTCTTTGGGCGAAAGGCGAG
>JBAWFY010000334.1:0-2492 GCA_049592335.1 Occallatibacter sp. | reverse complement strand
GCTTTGCACATTCGGAATCAGATCGCGAATGCGCATGCCGGGCCTCCATTGATAGCGCCCCGGATTGGCCACGTTTCCGCGCAGAATCACCTCATTGTCGAATTTCGGAACCAGCTCGAACACTTCCAACACATCGCCGTCGTGAAGCGGCGTCATCATTCCCTGCGCTTCGAGTGCGAGATCGATCACATGACGCTCTCCGTGCGTGCCGATCTCTTCGAGATCTGCTCGCTCCAATGCCGCAATCGACGTGAGCCCTCCGGCCAGCTCAATCGCTGTCTCCACCTTGTCTCCGGCGCGGATCTCGTAGATCGCCGGTTCATTCACGCTGCCCGCAAGCGCCACACGCGGGCCGGCTGGCGGAAAGTAGATCGTGTCCCCGCCCAGCAGCGGCGCATCCTCGGACTCGTCGCCCTCCGCCAGAATCCGGTAAAGGTCCAGCGCCGTCACTGTCTTGCCGTTTCGCCGCAGTTCGATAGCGCGCATGGAGCCGCCCGGCGCGGGGCCGCCGCACTCGAATACCACATTCACCAGCGTGCTCAGTGAGCTCACCGTATACGCGCCCGGCCGCCGCGCCCGTCCCACCACCAGCACATCGATCGAACGCAATTGCCCCAGCGAGACTGACAACTGGAAGTTTCTGTATTGTTCCCCGATGCGCTTGTTCAGAAAGCCATCAAGATCCGCGAAGCGTAGACCCGCTATGCGCACCGTACCAATCCCCGGAAAAAAGAGATTCCCGTTTCGGTCAATCGGGGCGCGCACGCTCAGCGTAATCCCGCCCCAGGCTCGCACCTGCACTTCGTCGCCCGGACCCAATACATAGTCGGGCGGTACGGGTCCGCGATCGAGTGGCGCAAAGGTTGTCGGCACGTTAAGAAACATTTCGCTTCCGAAGATGGGCAGCATCTTTCCGGTCGCTGCGGCCACAAAATTCTGAAACTCGGTCGGCGGGTCGGGCTTGCGCTTAACGGGCGCTCCCTGCGGCGCCGCGGCTCGCCACATCCAGGGGTCGTTGATTGGTTGCGGCTGAATTGCGCGTCCCGCGTATCCCTGTGCTCCGGTCAGGTCCGGCATCGCATTCCCACCGCTCGGCGTGCCGAGCCCTCCGTAGGCGCCCTGCAGATTCGTCTGGTTCGGATTGGTTGCGCATAATTCGGGTTCGGCTGTGCACGCAAAATCCTGCGGCAGCCCCTGACCGCTCAGTGGGCCGCTCGCGCTTGCCTGTGCGTGGAGCCCAGCCACGCAGCACATTTCGAGAACCAGTGCCAGTCCAGTGAGCGCGTACTTTGCTCTGTGCTGCGCTGTATTCTTCTTGATCGCAACCCTTGTGCGGCCGGTTGCTTGCGGCTTGGCATTCCCGTGCATCTGGCCTGTTTATAAATCACATCGGGCCGCGAAAACTCTACCCTGCCTATGGATGACAAAGGAATGACATTCCACATGAAACAGCCAGACAGCGTGTTCCTATCATCGGCTCATTGCAGGCTGCCGCCATGCGGCCCAACGCGCGAGGTCCACTTGATGAATTTGAGAAAAGCCCGCTCGCAACAGGAGGGAATCGTCCCATGAAGACGAAAGCTCTCGTTACTTGCTGCCTGCTCGCATTGGTCTTGCGGGCCCACGGGCAAGTCGCCGCCAGCGCGACTGGGCAAGCCGGCAATGACGCACCTGCGCAAACAACTGGCGACGGGAGCGCGCAAGCATCCACCACCGAAGGCACACATGCGGGATACGTGCCAGTCGTAGCTGGTTCGCTCGGCTACGTGTATACCGTGCAAGGCGGCGTTCCCACGCTCTCGCCGCAGATCAATCCTGTTCTGCTTGCAGCCTTCGGCAGGCACGTGCTGTTCGAGACCCGCACAGACTTCACGGGCTTCTTCAACCGTCGCGATGGCACAAACGGCGACTATACCGGGAAAGTCTACAAAACCGTTGAATTCGTGCAGGTCGATTGGCTGGCCAACACGCACGTGATGCCGGTGCTAGGCAGGTACCTGATGCCCTTTGGCCTTTATCCCGAGCGCGTCACTCCCCTCTGGATCGCCAATATCCAGGACTATCCCATCGACTTCGCGATCGGCACCCGCACCACCGGCACCGGCGTAGGCCCGCAGTTTCGCGGGGTTGCCGTCGAAAAGCCCGCGTTCAACATTCAGTACTCGGCGTACTACTCCGTGCACTACAACCAGGATCAGCTCGGAGCCCCCCGCGCCGCGGGCGGCGACGCCAGCATTTACTTCAAGGATCAGCGTGCTGAGTTCGGCTCCTCCTATCAGCGCTTCCTCGATAACCGTCCGATCAACAATGAAGCGGCTTATCTCGCATGGCAGCCATTCCAGAGCACCGATCTCGATCTCAAAGCTCAATACTCGCGCAGCTACTATGGGCAGGGCTATTGGATCGAAGGCTATGACATGCTTGCGTGGGCTCCCGTCGCAACGAGGTTCTTCAGCCGCATGCAAGTGGTCGGCCGTGCCGAGGAGTCGTTC
>JBAWFY010000333.1:0-3406 GCA_049592335.1 Occallatibacter sp. | reverse complement strand
CGCTAGGACTGCGCGGCATCGACGTGCTCAACGCCGACGGCACGTCAACCGCAGGCAGCGTCACTGGAGCGGGCAGCGGCACCACGCAACCGTTGCAAATCAGTTCGGCTACTTCAATTGCCGCGCCGGTATCGGTGCTGAATCTGGCGTTATTGCATCCGCGCGATGGCACGGTAGTGAGCCTCGGCGGCGAGCTTTACGCAGAGGGTGTCGTGTCGGGCGCGGGAACCGGCTCCGTGATAGGTCAGTGGCTCTGGGACAACCGGGTGGTGGAGCAGTTCGCAGTGAATCTGGTCGCTGGACAGAGCGTGACCGTGCGTACTCGCCAACCGCTGCCCACGTGGCTTCTGGGCGAGCACACGGTGCAGTTGCGCATGCAGCAGCCGAGCCAGATTGCAACCCGCCCCGTCACCGTGGTCGTGACCCCGGCGGGCTGGCAGCTTGAGACGCTGCTCGCTCCGGCCTATGGAGCAGCGTTTCCCGCAGCGGAGCCACCCGCATTGCTGTGGGCGCCTGTTCCCGGCGCGGTGCGCTATCAGGTGGGCTTCTCAACTGAGCCATACTTCTCGTCCGTCTCGACCTGGTATGATGCCGACGAGAACCAATGGCGGGTTCCTAGTTCAGTTTGGAAGCAGTTGCCGGAAGGCAATCTGTATTGGACGGTGCGTGCTGTCGACACGGATGGCGCGGCCCGCAAGCCGCTGCCCCTGCGCCCCATCACGCGCCTGACGCAGGGAGCGTTGGGCTCAGTCAGTGCGGCGCCTGCGCAATCCACAGCCGGGCATATGCTGCTCAATTGGAACCCAGCGAGCCCCGGCGCATTTTATCTGGTCACGATCAGCAGCGACGCCGAAGGCAACCAGATTTTACGCCGCTATCTGACCAACAAAGCCACCCTCGATCTCCAGGCGCTCCAGAACCGTCTTGTTCCCGGCCAAGCTTACTTCTGTCGCGTCGATGTTTATTCGCAATGGGGCGACTATCTGTTCTCGGGTCCGGCGCAACGCTTCACCGAACCTCGCGTTCCCGGGGCTCCGACCGCGCGCCTGCGCCAGCCGGCGAAGAACATGCGGCTGCAATACGTGTCGCTCGCCGTGTCGCGCAGGCTCGGCTACTTCGACCTTGCCGGGCAGATTTCCAAGGAGGCGCCGGCGCCGAACAGCAGCGTGAGCCAGACGCAGCCTGCCGTCTCCGTGCAATTCACATCGCCCGTCAATCCAGCCGATGTGAGCCTGGCCATGGACGACATCGACATCACCTCGCTGGCACAGTTGAGCGAGACGCAAGCGGCCTACACGCCGCAACTGCCGCTGGCCAATGGCGAGCACGACGTGAGCCTCACCGTGGGCAGCGAGGCGTCGGGCTGGAAGTTCACGGTTGCCGCGCCCGCTGCGGCGCCTGCGCCGGCGGCTACGACCCCGTACCAGCCGGGAACCGATGCGGAAGCTGCGCCTGCGCCGACCTCATCCTCTGCGCTTGGAGCCGCCATTACGCACGTTCCGCCAGAGGCAAAGCCAGCAGCGCCGAAGAAGTCGTTTGGCGGCGAAATCGATATGCAGGCTAGTTCCACGACGCAGTGGGCTTCGGGCTCCAATCCACCGGACTCGAACGATTTCACGCTTGCCGACCGCATGATCTCGACAAGCAATCCGTGGCAGCCCACGGTGAACGGCAGCGGAGCGCTCAGTTCGGTTCTGAATCCTGAAGTGCAACGCACCAGCCTGGGCCGCGTGAACGATTACGTTGCGCAAATGGGGCGGAAGAGTGGAAACTGGGGCGCGAGCCTGCGCTTCGGCATCGTCTCGCCGGCCTTGTATACCGATGCGCAATTCGTGACTGCGGCGACTCCTCGACAGGGAGTCGAAGCGATAGCGACCACACCTGCCGGCAAGCTGGGCTTTTACACCAACACCAACGACGAAGCGCTCGGAGGCGGCGCGGGCATTACGTTCCATCAACGATTGATGGGCGCGAGCTTTCAGGCGCGGTCTCCGCAATGGGCAGAGTTCCGCCTGATGTGGCTGAGCGCGCGCGATATTGGCTCGCCCACCGTCGTGGAATACGATTCGCTCGGCAATCCGATCGTGGTTCCCAATCCGGTGGCGCAAAAATCGCGCGGCGACGTTTACGGCGGCCTGCTGAAACTGCATCTTGGCGAAAAATGGCAGTCGCAATCGGAATACGCGTGGAGCTACGACAACGCCAACGTATCCGATCCCACATCGACGACGCTTTTCGGCCGCGCATGGCGCACCGGAATCTCGGGAACCGCGGGCCAGGTCGCCCTCAGTGCGGGCTTTCGCGATCTGAGCCCCAATTTCGGCAACCCCGCCAATCCGAGTCTCACGCAGGCGAGTAGCCCGGATCTACGCGGCGTGGATGCATCGGCGAGCCTGCCCACAAAAAAGGCAGGATCGTTCGCGCTCACCTATAGCTTCTTGCAGAACAACGTGCAGTCGGCGACCGCCGTTGAGCTGAATCTGAATACCGTGAACGAGACCTGGTCAAAACCGTTCGGCCCCAAGACGAATCTCAGCATCGGCTCGACCCAATCGCTCACGGAGACGGGAACAGTTCCCGCATCGCTCGAAAGTGAAACGCCAGCGCAAAATGGAAGCACCGACCAGCGCGATGTCTCCGGCAACATCAATCTCACTCGCCAGGTAGGCATGGTTTCGCTCACAGGCACGGGCACGCGCGACTGGCTCAGGAACAGTCTCCAGCCCAGCGCGGGCGCCATCACCTCATCTGTTTCGATGGGCGCGAATTTTGTGACGAAGAGCTTCTTCCAATGCAACTCGCAGGCCAATGTAAGCTGGGTTGCTGCCGATCCTGTCGCGATCGGCAGCACGCGCAACATCAGCCTCAGTGTGCAACCGGCGATGGTGTGGAAGCATCCCAGCCTGCAACTTTCTCCTGTGATCAGTTTGAATCAGGCGCAGACGCACCTCGCCAGCGGGACTTTCACCGCCAATACGCTCACTGGCCAATACGGCGGACGCCTGGGGTGGACCATGCCCGGATGGCTCAAGTTCAGTACGCTCGCGGCGCAGGGCACATATAACCAGAGCCGCGACGATGTAAACCACACCAATACGCCGACCACTCAATTGGTCGCCATCTGGACAGCAGCGCTCACGCACAAGAAAACATTCTGAAAAAGGGCGCATGGAGTAGGAAGGAAATAGAGAGTAGCAAGCAGGAGGCGGAGCAAGTGAATACCGGGAGAAATTCGTGGCTAAGCACTGGCCTGGTTTCTGCATGTCTTCTGCTTGGTTTTTGTGCATCGGGCGTGGCACAGAACCATCCGGCGCTCCAGTCGTACAGCCCCACGCAGGGAACGCAAGGAACTTCGGTCACGCTCACCTTCACGGGCGCCAATTTCTCTCCGAACTCGCTCAAGCTG
>JBAWFY010000332.1:0-1927 GCA_049592335.1 Occallatibacter sp. | reverse complement strand
TGGCATTCGCCGGCGGCTCGTTCCAGAAGGTGTAGCCGATGTGCGCCTGGTCCATCATGTGATCCCACTTGCCGTTGAGCAGTTTGTGGTTGTACTTGTCGCTCAGGTCCGCATCCTTCTGAAACATGGCGCGCACCGCGTCGGCCTCTCTATTCGCCCGCGGATTCCCTGCGCGCGCATCTGCCGCATTGCGCGCCGCCGCAATATACATCTCCGTCAAATTCGCGCATGCATCCACTGGATATTGGATCAGCTCAAAGTAAGAAGCTCGCTCGTCTTCCGGTAGTTTCGCGGCAAGCTTGTCCACGCGCTCTTCGAGCGACCGCCATTCCGCCTCCACGCGGTCCGCTTCTTGATAGTTCGTCAGGCTGAATGTCGAGGGATCGATCAGCTCCGGCTTCCGCCGTCCGTTGTACCGCGTGTAATCTTCCATCGCCTGCGCAATCTCACTTGCATGTTCCGGCCCGAACTCACGCGCCGCCCATAGCCTGGTGAATTCATCCAGATGGTCGACACCTGAGCGGTCGGGGTCCCAGCGCTCGGGGGTCCGTGCGTAGCTCAGGAAGAACTCCATGGGAAATTCCATCGGCTTTCCATCGCCCACGTTCACCACCCACAGCCGGTCCGCTCCGTACGCGAGCGCCAGATGCATCTGTTCCTGGATCTTCGGAATGGGGTTCGTGTTCAGCCACTTGTACGAGCGCGGCCCGCCCACATAATCGAAGTGGTAGTAGATGCCGGCCCCGCCCGCGCGCTTGCGCTCTTCCGCCGTAGGCAGTCGCCGCAAATCGCCCCAGTTGTCGTCGGACCACAGCAGCGTCACATCGTCGGGCACGCGCATGCCGCTTTCGTAGTAGCCCTGCACTTCTTTGTAAAGCGCCCACACCTGGGGAACCTTGGTCAGGTCGGGATTCACCGTCTGCTTCAGAATCTCTCTTTGATCGGCGACAATCCGCTCCAGCTGTTTGGTATTCGCGGCGGCCGACATCGGCGTGTCGCCCTCGCCGCGCATCCCCAGCGTCACCACCTCTTCGTAATTCTTGTCCCGCTCCATCCCCTCGCGCCAGAACTTGTCGATTTCTTGTTGGTTGGTCGCGTAGTCCCACGCCCCATGATGCCCCCATACCCATTCCTTCTCCGCGCGCATCATCGGCTCTTCGTGCGAGGTCCCCATCACAATGCCGTATTCATCGGCCAGCTTCGCATTCAACGGATCGTCCGTGGCAAAGGCATTGTTCCACATGGCAGGCCAAAGAAAGTTGGCCTTCAGCCGCAACAGCAGCTCGAATACCTTCGTATAAAACTCGTGATTCATGCCTCCGAACTTCTCTTTCGTCCATCCTGAAAGCGCCGGAGCCTCATCGTTGAAAAAGATCCCGCGGTATTTCACTGTCGGCACGGGCTGCACATAGCGTCCCGGCTCGACATAGAGCGCATCGGCATGCGGCACCCTGACATCGGCCCACCAGTACCAGGGCGAGACACCAATCTGCTCCGACAGGTCGTACATCGCGTAGATGGTCCCGCGCTTGTCCGCACCCGCAATCACCAGCGCCCGCCGCACTCCCGGCATCGGGCGTTCCACCACCGTCGTCACCGCCGACTCCCACTGGCCTTGAATCCCGCTCACATCCAGCTTGTGTCTGCGCACCAGCGCATCGATCAGCGGACTCCTCCCGATGGTGCCGATCAGTACGACATCGATCCCGGCCGGAGGTCTGCTTTTTATCAGCGGCGCATCGTGTCCTGTGACCCTCCCCACATCCCGGCTCAAATCGCCGGCCGCGCGTACCACCCCAGGCCAATCCTCGTCGCTCACCACCAGCGGCGCTGCCTCGCCGTTTGCCGCCAGCACAAAAGCCGCAGGCGACGGCGACGTGCTGACGTACCGCGGACCTCCCAGGGCGTTGCCCGCTACAGGCCAGAG
>JBAWFY010000331.1:0-2629 GCA_049592335.1 Occallatibacter sp. | reverse complement strand
GCCCGAGACCGTCAAAGAAAAGTTCATGGACGCCACCGAGGATTCTTTCGACTACTCAGCCATCTTCTTTCCCGCGGTCATTGCCGCCTACAACATGCATGAGCAGACAACGCCCCAGTTCCATGAGGGCGCAGCTGGCTATGCCCGCTACTTCTGGCATTCGGCCGTCGACCAGGCCAGCGAAAACTATATGGTCGAGTTCATTTTTCCCACTCTCACCCGCGAAGACTCGCGCTACTATACCCTGGGCCACGGCGGATTCTTCAGACGCACCGGCTATGCTCTCAGCCGCGCCGTCGTCACCCGCACAAATTCAGGAACCGAGACTTTCAACATCAGCGAAGTCTTCGGTGCGGGCGCAGCCGCCGGCGTATCGAATCTCTATTACCCCTCTGCCTCGCGATCCGTTGGAAACACCGTATCGGAATGGGCCGAGGACGTGGGCATCGATGCCGGAGTCTTTTGGTTCCGCGAGTTCTGGCCCGACCTCAATCGCCATATCTTTCACAACCGGTTCGGCGACGCGTCCGCAAAGCCCTAGCGCATTCGCGCAACGTTGGAACGCAGAACCTACCTCTTCCCCCCGAGCAGCGCCGCGTTGGGTTGAAACGGCCGCCGCGGCCGGTAGTAGATTGCCCGCGCGGGAATGGAAAACATCGCGCGCTCCGGGTAGCGTAGCGCCGTCAAATGTCCGCCGTATGCGCATCCCGTATCCAGATTCACGGTGTTGTTCAGCCACGCCGGCTCGCTCACCGGAGTATGACCGTGAACCACCAGCGCCTGGCCGCGATACTTCGCCGCCCAGGCTCTGTGCACCGGCAGTCCATCTGCGTCTTTTTCCCCGGTCAGGTCTCCGTGCAGCGCAATGGCGCGCGCCTCCGCCGAGGAGCGGCCCTGCAGCGATTCCTTGAGTCCCGCATGCGCGATCACCAACCGGCCCTCGTCCAGCACAAGGTGTCCCGGCAGGCCGTGCAGAAACTCCAGCACCTCGTCGCGAAAACTCTCCGGTTCCTTGGCGAGTTGCTCCAGAGACCGCGCCATGCCGCGCGTAATCCGCGACGCCCGTCCCCGCAGTGCGCGCACCAACTCCGCGTCGCGATTGCCGCTTACCGAAAGCGCCGTGCCCGCGCGCGCCATCGCCATCACCAGCTTCAGCACCGCCGGCGCGGCCGGTCCGCGATCCACCAGGTCGCCCACAAAGGCCAGCGTCCGGCCATCGGGGGGCGTCACCGCCAGGCTCCCGCTTGTCTGCTCGATCCGGTAGCCCATCGCCGCCAGCAGCGCCACCAACTCGTCGAAGCAGCCGTGAACATCGCCCACAATATCGAACGGCCCGCGCTTCTCGCGAAACGCGAACGGATTCCGCCTCTCGGCAAGCTCTCGCCGCGATTCGGCCTTTCGCTTCGTCGTCTGTCCTGTCCTTTTCCCGCGCTGCGCCATCAACTTCCAGTTTAGCCGCCAGCCAGAGAGCACTCCGCCAGCCCGCAACCCAACTCTGCTAACCCCGCTTTCTTCCGGCTGCGGTATTATTCCTGCACCGGGAAAATTTGGCTTCCGAGGCTCGCCTGTCGGCGAGGCCCGGTTGCGGAGGGATCGAAGCAAGTCATGGACAGTTCTGCCATCACCACTTTCGTTGTCGTCGTTCTGGGCGTCCTCGCCATCTTCGTGCTCATCACCATCTTGAAAACCATGTACACCGTGCGCACCTACACCGCCGGCGTGGTGGAGCGCTTCGGCAAGTTCAGCCGCATCGCGCGCCCCGGCCTGCAGTTTCTTGTGCCTTGGTGCGAAACCGTACGCTTCGTCGATCTGCAGGTACGCCAGGCAGTCGTCAACGTCGAAACCAAGTCCAAAGACAACGTCTTCGTGACCATTCCTGTCTCCGTGCAGTTCCAGGTGGTCGAGGAGAAGGTTTTCGACGCCTATTACAAGCTGAGCAATCCGCAGGCCCAGATCGAGAGCTACGTCTTCAACTCCATCCTCGGCCACGTGCCCACGCTCACCCTCGACGAAGCCTTCGAGCAGATGCAGCAGATCTCCGCCGCCGTCAAAAAAGACCTCGACATCGTGATGGACACCTTCGGCTACAACATTCTCCGCGCCCTGGTCACCGACATCGTGCCCGACGCCAAGGTCAAAGCGGCCATGAACGACATCAACGCCGCGCAGCGCGAACAGATCGCCGCCCAGGCTCGCGGCGAAGCCGACAAGATTCTCAAGGTGAAGCAGGCCGAGGCGGAAGCCGAGTCGAAGGCACTCCAGGGCGACGGCGTCGCGCGCCAGCGCCAGGCCATCATCAAAGGCCTGCAGGCCTCTGTCGAGCAGTTCAAGACCGCCGTCGAAGGCTCAACCGCGCAGGACGTGATGGCCATGGTTCTGATGACGCAGTATTTCGACACGTTGCGCGAAGTAGGCGTCACTGGCAAGTCGGCAACGATTCTGCTCCCCAGCTCGCCCGGCACGGTCAACGATCTGATGACACAGATCATGGCCGGTTTCCAGGCAACAAAGACGCAATGAATTACGAGCTACCGGCTACTGGCCGTCTTTCAAAGCACGCCTCAATCTCCTCGAGCGTCTTGCCCTTCGTCTCCGGCAAAAAGAACGCCGCCGCGACGAGATACACAAC
>JBAWFY010000330.1:0-9534 GCA_049592335.1 Occallatibacter sp. | reverse complement strand
CGGTTCGTATTGCTGCGTTGACCCGCGTACATCGTTCGTGTGGTAGCTGAATCCGCCCTGTACGTAGAGCTCCGTATTGGCCCACGGGCCGAAAATCAAACTTGCTTTGGGGCTGGGCAGGAACTTGGCGACCGACTGGTGGGTATTGGGGTTGATGCCGGCGGGGAAGGGATCGAACGGATAGCTGGGGCTGGTGGGGTTGGTAAAGCTGGTGACAATGCCTTTGCCGTAGTCACCGCGCAGGGCCAGGGTAGAGCGGAATTTGCTCGCCCACTGGATCTTGCTCGACACCCAGGGACTCGCGATCGTCTCCGTGAATTTGTTCAGATCCGTGTCCTCAGGCAGGGCCGCGACTTCGTCGAGAGTGGAGCACGCACCGATGGTGTTGCAGTCGCCTTGATAGTTGGCAGTGTAGTAGGTCTTGCTCGTGCGCACGCGATCTTCGGTCCGGTAAAGGCCGTTGCGGATCCAATCGTTGCGGAGCTGCATGCCGAAGGTGGTTTCCACCCTGCGGCCGATCCATTTACTGAAAACGGTGTGGCGCAAATCGAAGCCAGCCACCCAGCGACGGTCCTGCTGTTCGAACTGGTCGCCCTTGTAGGGGTCGACCAGGTAGTAGGTGAAATCGGAGAACAGATTGAGATCGTAATAGAACCCGTAGGCCATGATCTTGGTTTCCGAATTTGCGCCTTTATGATGCCATTCGCCCTGCAAGCTATAACGATGCGAATGGCCGCCGTCTTCCGGGTTCAGTGCCCCGAAAAATCCAACCACGGCAATGGCCGTGTAGGGAAGCTGATCGCTCGAGTTCCATCTGGTTCCTGCGTAACCGCGGGCCGTGATGCTGAAGCCGTTGTCGTCTCCGCCCTGGCTGTAGGTCATCAGACCGTTGAACTTGTAGTAATTGTCCGGATGCACCCACGGGCCGTTCTCGTGATAGGCTTCTCCGCCGTAGAGCAGATTGCCCCGGCCCAGCTTTCTCGATATGCCGAAAACGAAGCGCGCAAACCGGTACATGCCGCCGTCGACCTGAACGAAGTCTTGGGGCAGCGTCTTGAAAAATACCACCTGGGCACTGCCCGCCGAGCCGTAGTCGCCGACGTCGGCGTAATAAGGACCCTTCTCGGCGTCCACCCGCTCCACCAACTCCGGAATCACGGTGTTCATGTCCGAGTAGCCCTCGCCGTGCGCGTGCGACGGCAGGTTCAGCGGCATACCGTCGATGAAAATGGCGATATCCGTGCCGTGGTCGAGATTGAAGCCGCGCAGAAAATACTGGTTGGCCTTGCCGCCGCCGGCGTGCTGCGTGATGATGAGGCCGGGCAGCGTCTCCAGAATCTCGCCGGAGCGAAGAAGCGGACGATTTTTCAGTTCCTCTGCGCCCACCGTCACTTGTCCGGCGGAGGCGGCGATTCCGATTAGGTCGTCCGCACGGCCCTGCACGTTCACGGTGGTGCTTACGGCGCGCACCGCCAGAACGATGCGCAGCCGGGCCGACGGAGCGGTTGCTGAAATGGTGACGAGAATTTCTTTGGTTTCGAATGCGGGCTCCGACACCACGAGCCGATAGTCGCCTGCCGCAAGTCCTGAAAGACTGAAGGCGCCGTCCGCATTCGTTTGCGCCGTCTTCTGCACTGCGCCGTTTGCGTTGCGGACCTCGATCGCCGCTCCTCGAAGCACCGCGCCGGACGCGTCAACCACAGTTCCCGATAGCTGGGTCAGATCGGCCTTATCGCTGGTGACGACCGGCGTCTTCTCCTGCGCGGCAACGCTATGCTCCGCGCATGCCAGAAGTTCCACACAAGCCACGAACAGCCATGGTGCTACGATTCTAAAATTCTTGCTACGCATAGAGCTACCTTGAGTCACGGCTCACGGTTGTTCAAGTGACCATCGTCACACGTTTTTATAAATCGTGCTACTGCATGAAAGCATAAGAATACACCGCCGCATTGCGGCGCTCAAAGCCATTTTTTGGGGAATTTATTTCGCGCTTGGCGCTACCTGCGGCGAGGCACCCCTCGGAGGGTCCGTCGATCGCCGCACCACGAGGCGGGTCGCGATCGGCCACTCGCGCTGCGTGGCTTTGGAATGGTCCCGCTCGATTCCCGCGCGCAATGCCTCCGCGGCCGCCGCGGCCAGTTCGCAGCACGACATCTGCACCGTCGTCAGCGGCGGCAGCATGAATTGTGCCAGGTGAATATCGTCGAATCCCACCACCGAAATATCCCGGGGTACTTTGTGCGCGGTTTCGTCCAGCGCGTGCAGCACGCCGATGGCTGTCATATCGTTCGAGCACACGACCGCTGTCGGCAGTTCCGCCGTCTTCATCAACTTCTCCATGGCCGCCTTGCCGCTCTCCATGGTGTGCTTGCCTTCGACTATGGCTGCGGCAGGAACGGCGAGTCCCCGCTGGGCCATCGCGCTCTTAAACGCGTCGCGCCGCGTGGCCGCGGTGCGCATATTGAGCGGCCCGGAGATGAATGCAATCTTTCGGTGTCCAAGCCCCGCCAGGTGCTCGACGGCCTGGCGAATCCCTTCGCCGTAATCCACTTTCAGAACGCGAACGTTCGGCAAATCCGGTCCCGCGTCTACAAACACCAGCGGAAGCCCCTGCTGCACGAGTTTCTCGACCAGCGCTTCCTCAATGCCGAATGTCATCACCGCCACGCCGTCCACCTTACGCTCGATCATGCGCCGGATCAGCAGTTCGGTCCGCTTGGGATCGTAATTCGTCGATCCGATCATCACCTCGTAGCCCTGCTCCACGGCCAGGTTGTCGAATTCCTGCACCAGCTCGGGGAAGAACGGATTGGTGATCTCCGAAACGATGAGGCCCAGAATGCGGCTGCGGCCCGACACCAGCGCCCGCGCCTGCGTGTTGGGCACGTAGCCCACCTCATCCACGGCCTTCCACACGCGCTCGGCCAGCGCGGGATCTACCGACGCAATGCGGTTGACCACGCGCGATACGGTGGCGATGGAAACGCGCGCATGCCGGGCTACGTCGTGAATGTTCACGGTCGCGCGCCGCCCTTGCCGCGGATGTTTTGAGCGGGTCATTGAAAAGGCAATTGTACGCTCTTCACGGCTTTACTCCACCCAATTTGAAGCGCAAAAACCATCGCTCCATCTTGTCGCGTGCGCCGCCGTACAATCACACTCAACGCGCGTTCCTCGGACCCGCGAAAAGAGGGGATTCCAGTTCGTGCCGCCTACTCTCGCAACTCTTGCTTTCGACCCGGCGGATCCCAAGGCTGCCCTCGCCGAACTGCCGCAGTCGCAGGCGGTGTTTGCGCTTTACTTTGCAGGGACCCTCACGGACAGGTCTTCGTCCGTGGGGCGGGGCTCCTATCCGCGTGCCGAACCGTACATCGGCCGCACTCCTAATTTGCGGGCAAGGCTGGAGCGGCTGCTTCAGCCCTCGCCCAAGCATCCCCGCCGCCTGCAACTGGCCAGCATGGTGCGCGAGATCCGCTGGCAGCTCACAGGCTCAGAGCTCGAATCCCTGCTGGTCCAGTTCAATCTACTCCAAAAGCAATACGGCACGAAGTGCGTGGAACGTATGCATCTGCGCGCGCCGGCCTTCGTGCGCTTTCTCGGCGGCAATCCCTACCCGCGCGTCGCGGTCACGTACCGGCCCAGCCTGCGCCAGGCCGACTGGGCCTACGGACCGTTCCCTTCGCGCGCCGCGGCCGAACGATTTTCGGAAGAGGCGCTCAAGCTCTTCCTCCTGCGCCGCTGCACCGACGATCTCGCGCCCGATCCCGCGCATCCCGGCTGCGTTTACTCCGAGATGAAGATGTGTCTCGCGCCCTGCTACAAAGGCTGCACAGACGAACGCTATGCCGAAGAGGCCGCGGCCGTTCAGAATTTTCTTGCCACGCACGGCGAGAGCCGGCTCGTCCAACTCCGCGCCCAGCGCGACCAGGCCTCAGCCGAGCTGGCCTTTGAATCCGCTGCCGCATTGCACGCGCAGGTCGAGCGCGTGGAGGCCGTGCGCGCTCTCGCCGCTGAACTCGTGCGGCCACTAGGCCAGCTTCGCGCCGTCATTCTGCAGGCCTCGGCAAACCCGGATGAAGTCGCAGTTTTTCTCTTCGAGAACGGCTGTTTTCGCGGCCCTGCCGCATTCTCCACTCTCGGCATGAGAATCCAGAACGAGCAATCCGGTTCGACATCGCTCTTCGCGCAGCCCATGGCGATCGAACCCGTGCCGGAAAGCCAGGGAAGGGAAGAACAGGGAACAAGGGAACAAGGGAACGAGGGAGCAAGGGAGCAAGGAATCCCAAAGCTTCCACGGGGCGTTCTCGAATCCCGCCTCGAAGCCGCGCTTGCCGCGCATGCCGCGCATGCCGCTCCGCCTTCGACTACGGTGCGCCAGGGACACCTCGCACTGCTCAAGCGCTGGTACTATCGGCCCGAGGCTCGTCGCGCCGGCGAAATCTTTTTCCCCGACGCCGAAGACCGCTGGCCCATCAAGGCCATCCTTCGCGGCATCGGCCGCGTTGCGGCACGATCACTTGAATCTGCGGCCAGAAATTAACAGGAGGCGCGCATGGCCAAAGCAACCGACATCCGGATCATTCTGGCAGATGCACGCAGCGGAAAAGGACAGGGGCGCGCCTTTGACGCTGCGGTGCTGGTGCTTGAAGATCCCCGGCTGGTAGGCCAGCTTGTCGCCTGTCTGTGGGATGAAGACGACGTCATCGCTGGCCGAGCCTCCAATGCACTCGAAACTGTGGTCGCCGAATCTCCCCGGATCGTGGCCCGCTATAAAGAGGCGCTGCTCGGCCTGCTCGCCGAGGCCGGCCCCATCAAGCTGCGCTGGCATCTGGCATTGACCGTTACCGGGATGAAACTCTCCCGCTCCGAGTGCGGCCGCGTTGCGGAGATACTCAACTCCTGGCTCGACCACAGAAGCTCCATTGTCAAAACCTGCGCCATGCAAGGCCTCGCCGAACTGACTCTTCAGGATCCATCATTAAACGACGGCGTCTTAGACCTGATCCGCACCCTCAGCCGCAGCGGCACCCCGGCCATGCGAGCCCGTGGCCGAGCCTTGGTGAATCAACTGGAGATGGGCAAGAGGCCGACGTGGGTGAGGGTAAAGCAGCAGGCCAGGAGCGTCGCCCGCCTGATAAACTGTCCCCGTAAGGTATTGCATCGTAAAGCACATGGTTGAACTGCTGCCATCCATCCTTTCCGCGGATTTTGCCCGCCTGGCCGACGAAATTGCCGCGGCCGAGCGCGGCGGCGGCACGACCATCCACGTCGACATTATGGATGGCCACTTCGTCCCCAACATCACCGTTGGGCCGCCCGTGGTGAAGAGCCTGCGCAAGGCCACCAACCTGCCGCTCGATTGCCACCTGATGATCTCGAACCCCAACGATTTCATTGCGGAGTTTGCCGATGCTGGCGCCGATTGGGTGAGCGTCCACTACGAGGCTTGTCCCCACCTGCACCGCACGCTCGAACTGATTCTGCACCATGGCATGAAGCCCGGCGTGGTCCTGAATCCTGCCACGCGCGTCGACCTGATTGAGGAAATCCTGCCCATGGTGCACCACGTCCTCATCATGAGCGTGAACCCTGGCTTCGGCGGCCAGCAGTTTATTCCTTTTTCGCTCGATAAGATCCGGCGCCTGGCCGCTCTGCGCAACGAACTGGGCCTGGAGTTCAAGATTGAAGTGGACGGCGGCGTGGCTCACGATACCGTCGGGCCCATCGTCCAAGCAGGAGCCGAGCTGCTGGTTGCGGGTAACGCGGTCTTTGGTGCGGGCCGGCCGGAACGCGATGCGCGCGCGCTGCTCACCGCGGCGCGTCAGGCGGAGTCGGCAAGCACTGACGCGGACAGAAAGAGTAAAATTCACTAAAAGCGCAGGTTGCTAGCAGACGGCCCCACCGGAGCCGTTTTTCCATGAGGTGGTATGAACAAGTTGTCTCTTAGAATGGTCGCGCTTGCCCTAGCCGCGTTGTTTTTGGGCGGAGTTGCGGTGAAAGCCCAGAGCCAGAACACCCAGAATCAGGACGACGTCGAACGGCCGAAGTATAGAAAGCAAAAGAAGCAGAAGAAGGCCTACGACCTCAGCGCTAACCCTCTGGCCGGCGTGCAGTCCAGGCAGCCCGACAAAGAGCTCTACGACAAAGCCATGGTCGCCCTGAAAAAGGGCCGCTATGACGTGGCCCGTCTCGACCTGCAGACCCTGCTCAATACCTATCCCGATTCGGAATACCGCATGAGGGCAAAGCTCTCCGTGGGCGACACCTGGTTCAAGGAGGGCGGGTCGGCAGCTTTCACGCAGGCCGAGGCCGAGTACGAGGACTTCATCACCTTCTTCCCCAACGCACCCGAGGCCGCCGAGGCCAAAATGAAGGTGGCCGACATCTACTACCAGCAGATGGAAAAACCCGACCGCGACTTTACCAACGCGCAAAACGCCGAGCGTGAATATCGGGAGATGATCAACATGTTCCCGGATTCTTCGCTCGTCCCCCGCGCCAAGCAGCGGCTGCGCGACGTGCAGGAGGTGCTGGGCGAGCGCGAGTTCCAGATCGGCAACTACTACGAGACTCGCGGCGATTTTGTGGCCGCTATCGCCCGCCTCGAGACCGTCGCCGATACCTATCCGCTCTACTCCAAAAGCGATCAGGTGCTGATCGGCATCGGCGACTCCTATGCCGGGGAAGCCCACAACATTCAGATCGCTCCCAGGCTTTCGGGAGCGTTTCGCGAGCGCCTGGTCGCGATGTATCAGGAAAAGGCAGCGGCCGCTTACGCCAAAGTGATTACGCGCTACCCCTTGGCGCCGCACGTTGACGATGCCCGTGATCGCCTGGTAGCAATGGACCGCCCGATTCCCGAGGCGAGCCAGGAGGCTGTCGCCGAGAACGATGCCGAAGAAAAGAGCCGCCAGCCGCTGCACTTTACCGACAAGACCCTCGACATCGTCAGGCGCGGCCCCACGGTGGTTGAGGCCGTGCATGTAGGCGAGCCTTCGCTCGACGATCCCAAGCGCGTGCTGGCGCCGGACATTGCCAAGCGAAACCAGGCAATGGCGATCGAGGCCATCAACCAGGGCAGGCCCGCCGCGCCCGCCCCCGCCGTAACACCTACCGGGCCCGATGAGCCGCCGCGCAGCGACCAGCCTTCCGAAGCCCCGCTTGCGTCGCAGGAGCCGGGTGGAGGCACCAGCATTGGCGTCCAGATCGTGAACGCGCCCAACGGCTCAGCCCAGACTTCCGCCGGCGCCGAGCAGCCGCGATCCGATCCCAACGCGCTGGTCAAACCGATTGTCGCCTCCAGCAATGCGTTGCCCGCAGCCGAGGCGCCCGCCGAGGCTCCCATTCAGGTCAACGACATCAAATCCGGCCAAAACCCGCCGCCGGCCGTTGTCGCCAACGGCGGCAAGCAGAAGAAACCCAAACTCGACCAGAGCGAAGACTCTTCCAGCAAAAAGAAAAAGAAGAAGGGCCTGGCGAAGGTGTTCTAAGCCGCAGAAAATAAATATCATTGATCTAAGGGCCGCCTTCGGGCGGCCCTTCTCATTAGTATGGCGCGCATCATACTCTCGTGTTACTGCGATGAAGGTCTCTGCCCAAAAAGTCGAGGTCGAAGCGATCATTCCCTTGCGTACCCTTTTTCTTCAGGAGGTCAATCATCAGATTCGCTATAACGCAGTTCACGAGCGCGGCTGGTCCGATTCCTATCTGCTCACCGCAGAAGATCGCGTAGTCGGGTATGGATCAATCAAGGGCCGTGAGATTCTCGACCGCGACACGGTTTTCGAATTCTTCGTTATTCCGTCATTTCGTAAGCACGCGAGCAACGTCTTCCGGCAACTCCTCGTTGCCGCGGGGCCCGCGTTCATCGAATGTCAGAGTAATGACCCATTCCTGTCGGCAATGGTCTTTGAATTCGCGCGCAATATCTCTGCCGACGTGGTTCTTTTCGAAGAACACTCAGCCACTGATCTCGCGGCTCCTGGTGTTCTCGTTCGTCGCCGGCAAGAAAGCGATATGATCTTTCTTCATAGCGTCGAACCGGTCGGAGAGTATGTTGCGGAGCTAAACGGCGAGATCGTTGCAACCGGCGGCTTCATGCTCCACTACAATCTTCCGTTCGCCGACCTCTACATGGAGGTTCGCAAAGATTGCTGGCGTCGCGGAATCGGTAGTTTCCTTTTGCAGGAAGTGAAGCGGGAGTGCTATCTGATAGGCCGTGTTCCAGCCGCACGAACGAGCATCCGCAACGTGGCGTCTCGAGCATGCCTAAGCCGAGCAGGCCTGCGCGTGAACGGATTCATGCTCACCGGCGAAGTGAACGTTTGAGCGTTATCGTAGGCTGTACCACGTCCATCTGCTAACCTGAAATGTGGTCCCCCCGCATTGAAAAGCCCCATATTCATGGGCGTTTTCCCGAAAACTTCCGGGGCTCACTCGAGAAAAAATGCCTCACGACCTGCCCAAAGCCTACGACCCGACTGCCATTGAAGACCACTGGGCCAGTTACTGGGTCCGCGAGAATCTCTTCACCGTTCCTACCCCCACCGAGCCCATCCAAGGCCTGGACGACCAGTCCCCCGCCCCGAACCAAGGCCACGCCGGTCAGGCGTTTACGATTTTGTTGCCTCCGCCCAACGTGACCGGCCGTCTGCACATGGGCCACATGCTCAACCAGACGGAGATGGACATCCTTACCCGTTGGCGGCGTATGAGCGGCCGTCTCGCGCTCTGGGTTCCCGGTACCGATCACGCCGGCATCGCCACGCAGATGATGGTCGAGCGGCAACTCACGGCGGAGGGCACTTCCCGGCAGCATTTAGGCCGGGAAGCATTCGTTGCCCGCGTGTGGGAGTGGCGTCGCCACTACGGCGGCGCGATTCTCGAACAGATGAAGCGCCTCGGCGTCTCCGTCGACTGGAGCCGCGAATATTTCACCATGGACGAGCGCCTGTCAGTCTCCGTGCGCGAAGCCTTCGTCCGCCTCTATCATCAGGGCTTGATCTATCGCGGCGCTTACATCGTCAACTGGTGCCCGCGCTGCCAAACCGCCATCAGCGATCTAGAAGTCGTTCACCAGGAGCAGAAGGGCCATCTGTGGGAGATTCGCTATCCGGTCCTCGGCGACGGCGGCCAGCCAACCGGCGAGTTCATCACCGTCGCAACCACGCGCCCCGAAACCATGCTCGGCGACACGGCGGTCGCGATTCATCCCGAGGACGAGCGCTACCTGCATCTCCACGGCAAAAAGTTGTTGCTGCCTCTCATGAATCGCGAAATCCCCATCGTCGTCGATCCGTGGGTGAGCCGCGAGTTCGGTACCGGCGCGGTGAAGGTGACGCCGGCGCACGATCCCAACGACTTCGCCATCGGCGAGCGCCATCATCTGCCCTCCATCAACGTGATGGACGACCGCGCCCACATCAACGAGAATGGTGGCCCTTACACGGGTCTCGATCGTTTTGCTGCTCGCAAAAAGATCATCCAAGACCTGGAAGAGCGGCAGCTCTTAGCGGCGGTCAAGGATTACAC
>JBAWFY010000329.1:0-2453 GCA_049592335.1 Occallatibacter sp. | reverse complement strand
TAGCCGAGGCACCGCCGGCGTCAGCGGCGTCCGCCATGGCGGACGCCGCTGACGCCGGCGGTGCCTCGGCTACACTGCTGCCATCCGGGGGAATGTCAGCCCTTCAATTCATTCTGGCGAGCCGAGCGATACGCAGCAATGGCGTTCTTTGCCGCTTCGTGTTTGGCCTCGCGGACCTGACGAACGAGAGATTGATACCGCCCGGCCGTGAGTGTTTCCCCGCGGACGAGCGGCGCCAGTGCATTCAAAAGGAAAAGGTGCACACCCGTTAGCTCCACCATCAGCGCTTCGTTCGGCAAGCGGTCCGCAGTGCCGCAGGCTTGCTGTAGGATGGTCTCTCTCGCCCACTCGCCAATTGCCTTTCCAGAGTCACGCGCCGCAGTCGCGACCGCTTCAAATTCTTTGCGGGTGAGTTTTGTGCTGACCGAATACGAGCGCGGAGTTCGGCCTTTCAGTCGGCTCTCTCTCGGAATCGATTGATCTGTTAGAAGTGGCATTTCCCCTCCGTTTCCAGATGGAAACGTCGGTATCTGGGCAGATACCGGTTTCACTCAAGTTGCACATTGCGCTTGCGTTTCCAATGGGAACCCAAAGTATCTAGGCAGTTCCCTTTCAGGGGTGGAGTGTCGAAATAAACCCGATGCGCAGCAGCGCCGTTCTAAATCTCGCCGTACTCAAGCATCAACTCGCGCGAGATTCGCTGCAGTTCGGGATCCTGCCAGGCGCGGCCAAACGCCTTCTTGAGCGATGCCCATTCCTGAGCCGTAAACCCGAACGAGACCGAACCCGGACAACGAATCCACACGGGTGTAGATCCCTCAGCTGTGTAGCCGAAGAACCATCGGCCTCGCCAGAAGGAATTCGGCTCGCTTATGTCCCAGTTCTGAAGCATCGAACGGAACTCCGCAATGATCGGCCAAGGCCCGATTTCATACATCGCCTGACGTGCCTCGGGAAGGTTTATCAGCACAGATAAATCCCGCTCGCTTCCCGTTGAGAAGGACAGCCCAAACCCGCCCTCGAATACCGAAGGAATTTCCGGACCCCAAGGGTGCTCGGAGACTGTGCTGCGGGACGGGTTCCGGATCGGATTGCGATGAACCAGATAGTGTCCGCGCGCCACCGCTCGCCAGAGAACCGGCCAGTGCGGCTTCAGGGCCCGATTCATGTCCTCGATCCCGAAGGGTTCCTCTTCCAGGAACTCGTACAGATTCCGCGCCGCAAACTGCGGCCACACCTCGTACCTATCCGGAGACTTCATTGCACGAATCAGCCGCTCGATTGCAGTCGGAAGATCGATCCCATCGGCTTCGGCTCCAAAAACAGGTTTCCCTTCCTTGTTCAGTCGCGGCAGATTCGAGAGGTAATGTTCATCCCGGCTGGATTTCTTTCCCCGTCGCACCTGGCAAGCCGCGAGGAATGCTTCGAGAATCCCCTTCATCGTCGCCCGCGAAATCAGGGGGCCAGTGTGATTTTCGACGCCTTGCTGAACATAGTAGGCAAGAACGATCCATTCAGCACGGGACAGGCTGACTCCGGCTTCAGTTTTGCGTCTGGCCGCTGTGAGTGCTACCGTCGCGTTGGTTAGCAGTTCCGCCACTTCCAGCCGGTCTTCGCGGGCCGATTCGAGAAGCTGCTTGGCTACCTCGGACGTGGTGACGTTGTCTCCGCTCTTCTTCGAGAGGACTTCCTTTAGACGTTCGAGCCTGGAGCGCAGTGCATCCGAGATGCGGATGGAAATGACCGGCTGCTGCGGCCATGAAGACTTTTCGGCCACGGGCTTTCCTTTCTCCGCCCTGTCGTCCGGAATTGCGGCTGCAACTGTCATCGGTATCTGTAAGCTTACAAGTTGACTCTATGGATACTCCTGCGATATTGTCAACCCATGCAAGACTGGCGAGGTGCCCCTTGTGTCCTTTTCCCCCATCCTCGCGCCGCCTGCGCATCGACCAGACCGCACAGTTTGAACTGCCGTTTGCGGTCGAGACTGAGCCTCTCTCAGCCAATCCCGAACCCCAACCATCTCCCGCGAGTGCCGCTGCCAGGAAGACTCGCGCTTCTCGAAATTCCGAGACTCCGGCCCGACGTGCCCCAAAGCGGAATGATCACAGCCGAAAGCCGCCCGCCAGAGAGATGCCAGCGGCTAACGGAACACTGCTCAAGAATCCCCAAGAGGCTCCGGTAGAGGTCCAATTCTTACGCCTGCCAGAAGTGAAAGCAGTCACGGGCCTGGGGAAGACAAGCATTTACGAGTTGATCCGGGACAAGAGCTTTCCTGCGCCAGTTCGCCTTGGTCCGCGCGCGGTCGCTTGGGTTCGATCCGAAATCAGGCAGTGGGCCGAAGAGCGCGTCCATGCGTCGCGATCTGCGGCTTAACGCTGCCGCGCGGCTTCATGCCGGCTCCCTGTGTCTGAACCGCAGCACGCTTCCAGCTTGCGCTGCCCTGACTTTCC
>JBAWFY010000328.1:0-6634 GCA_049592335.1 Occallatibacter sp. | reverse complement strand
GGGCACCGCCTCTATGACTGGACGCTCGGCTGCATCGCGGTCACCGATGACGAGATCGATGAAATATGGGAAATGGTGCCGGTAGGAACGCCGGTCGAGATCCGGCCATAACGATCACAAACTCTCTCGCGCTCTGCGAAAATAGAGTTTCATGCTGTCGCTCCAAATTGCCGGGAAACGCTTTGGGCCGAGAATCCTCTTCCTCGAAGCCAATTGGCTGATCCAAAAGCGCGAAAAGACCGCGCTGGTCGGCGCCAACGGCACCGGCAAATCCACACTGATGAAGATCCTGGCCGGACTCGAGTCGCTCGATTACGGCTCCCTCGAGCAAACGCGCGGCAGCAGCATCGGCTATCTGCCGCAGGAGGGCCTCGAGCTCGCGGGCCGCACTGTCTTCGCCGAATGCCTCACCGTCTTCGACGAGTTGCACGAAATCGAGCGCGAATCCCAACACCTGGCCGCGCAGATGGCGGAGCTCGATCATGAAAGCCAGGAGTTCGAGGCCGTCGCCGAGCGCTACTCCATGCTGCAGGATCGCTTTCATGCGCTCGACGGTTACGCGCTCGATGCGCAGGTGGGCGCTGTGCTCACCGGTCTCGGCTTCGGCAAAGAGGACTGGACAAGACAGACCGGCGAATTCTCCGGCGGTTGGCAGATGCGTATCGCCCTCGCCAAGCTGCTGCTCGCCAAGCCCAATCTCCTGCTTCTCGACGAGCCCACAAACCATTTAGATCTCGAAACCCGTAACTGGCTCGAGAGCTATCTCAAGAGCTATCCCTTCGGCTATATCCTCATCTCGCACGATCGCTATTTTCTCGACGTCACCATCGATCGCACCGTCGAGATCTGGAACAAGCGGCTCACCATCTACCAGGGCAACTACACAAAATACCTCAAGCAAAAAGACGAGCGCCGCGAGCAGCTCCAGGCCGCGTACCGCAACCAGAAGGAGCGCATCGAGCATCTTGAGGCCTTCATCAATCGATTCCGCTACCAGGCCACCAAAGCCAAACAAGTACAATCGCGCGTCAAGGAGCTCGAAAAGATCGAGCGCATTGAAATTCCAGAAGAAGAGCCCGTCATTCATTTCAAATTCCCGCAGCCGCCGCCCTCGGGCCGCACGGTCGTAGAGGCGGTAGATCTGGCGAAGAGCTACGAGCCCAAAAATGTATTTGCCAATGCGCGGTTCACCATCGAGCGCGGCGACCGTGTGGCTCTGGTCGGCGTGAACGGTGCGGGCAAGTCAACTCTCATTAAACTGCTCATCGGCGCCGAAACGCCCACCGCGGGCACCATCAAGTTCGGCCACAACGTTGTTGCCGAATACTTCGCGCAAGATCAGTACAAAGTTCTCGATCCCGAGGCGCGCATGCTCGCCGACATCAGCCGCTCTGCGCTGCGCATTCCCGAAGTCACCCTCCGCTCGCTACTCGGCTGCTTTCTCTTCTCCGGCGACGATGTCTTCAAAACCCTGGGAGTGCTCTCGGGCGGCGAGCGCAATCGTTACGCACTGGCGCGCATTCTGGTCTCACCTTCGAACTTCCTCCTTCTCGACGAGCCCACCAATCACCTCGACATGCGCGCCAAGGATGTGCTGCTCGAAGCCCTCTCCGGCTACAGCGGCACCGTGGTCTTCGTCTCTCACGATCGCTACTTCATCGATCGCCTCGCCACGCGCGTGCTCGAGATCGAGAACGGCGCCGTCACGGCCTACGAAGGCAATTACGAAGACTATCTGCGGCGCAAAGATGCACTCGCAACAGCAGCAGGCGGTGAAGCACTAGCTTCCCCGCCTGCAAATCCCAGCCCGCGGCAAATCTCGGCCGGAGCTGTTTTGTATCAGGGCACGCCTTCAGCCGCGCCGAAAAACGCCAGATCGGTTGATGGGGCTTTAGCCCCTGCTGCTATATCCCCGAACAGCACCATCCTCATCGAAGGCGGCTACGACGGCCCCGACGACGCCGCGCCAAAGAAGCAATCTCGCCGCCTGAACCCCATCAAGCAAAAACAAATGGAAGACCGCTGCGCCTTCCTCGAAGAAGAGATTCCGCGCGTCGAAGCCTCCATCGCGCACACCGAAGAGCAGCTCGGCGTCTACGTCTCCACCACCGAAACCCAGCGCCTCACCGCGCTCACCCAAGAGCTCCGTGCCCAGCTCGTCGCGCTCACGGCCGAGTGGGAAGAGCTGATGGCGCAGCTCTGAAAGCTCGCTTAGAAGTTCGCAATCGGGAAAGCGTTCTTATCGAGATGGATTGGCTCCGTCTATAATTCAGGCGAAACGGAAACAGAATGGAGAGCATGACAGTCGAACTGTTGAAACTCGCCCTCGAATACCTGAAGGTATTAGCCTGGCCGCTTCTCATCGTTGGGCTTTTGGCAGTGTATCGCCCACCCATTAAGCGGCTCGTAAAGAGTCTTGCCACAAAACTCGAGGCAGCCGATTCTCTGTCCATCGGATCGTTTTCGCTTGAGGTTCAGCGTCGAGCCAGCGATTTGGGCAGCCCCGCATTAGCGCGGCAGATTGGTCAGCTTTCCTTTGACGCCGTCGAGGCCCTCATCCGAACCCCGCGCAGTGGAAGCATGTGTCTGGTCAACGTGAACGATTTTGGAACGCCACATGAGTACGGAGTTCCTCTCGGACCAGAGCTGAACGGCCTTCGCGAATTAGTTCGACGAAAGCTCATCGTGTTTTCCGAGCCTTTAGAGGAATTCCTCAGTCTCCTGTCGTCCACCGGCGAGCGCAGAGAGCCCAATCCATCGTCCGAGTCCGACGACCGCACATGGTATGCCGCCGAAAGCGACGAGTTGGACAAAAGATGCAGCGCGATTAGCTATAGCCTCACAGAATCAGGCGTGATGGCAGTCGATGCGATTTCGAAGGCAGTCGCGGCCCAGCTTGCCGGCGCCAAGGCTTAGAATTTGCGGCCTCGACTGGATTTGCCGCTAAGACATACAGGCGTAAATAGTCAACGGCGTCGTGCATAATCAAATCAGCATGGCTTCCCTTTGGAACCCCGAGAGCTGGTCGCAGCGGCTGGCGGAGATTGAAGCGCAATCCGGCGACCTGAAGGAGGCGCCGCTGCGCCGCGACGTGCGTTCGCTGGGCACGTTGCTCGGCACAGTCCTGCGTGAGCAGGCTGGCAGCGAGGCCTTCGAACAGGTTGAGGCGTTGCGCCAGGGCACCATCCGCCGCCGCGACGCAGAGCTGCGCGACCAGGCCGGAGAGGCCGCCCGCCAGGCCGTCGCCGCACTCGATCTGGTGCACTCCCTGCCCGTTGAGCGCGCCATCCTTCTCACGCGCGCCTTCGCTTTCTATTTCGAGCTCATCAATCTGGCGGAAACGAACCATCGCAAGCGCCGCCGCGTGGCCCTGCGCCTGAGCGGGCAGGCCAGCCGCCAGCGCGGATCGCTCGAAGGCACATTTTCGGAGATGCGCCGCGTAGGCATCGGCGCGGAAGAGGCCCTGAACTGGCTCCGCCGCGTGCTCATCATTCCGGTCTTCACCGCCCACCCTACTGAGGCCGCGCGCCGCACCGTCATGTTCAAGCGCCGCCGTATCGGCGAGTTTCTCGAGGCGCTCGACCGCATTCCCGTCCCCGAACAGGATCTCGCCCGGCTCGAAGAGCTGGTTCTGGCCGAGATCACCGGCCTCTGGCAGACCGACGAGGTACGCTCACGCCGCCCCACGGTCTACGACGAGGTCAAGATGGGCCTCGATTACTACGACGTTTCCATCTTCGAGACCCTGCCCGAACTTTATCGCGAAATTTCCGCAGCGCTGCACGCGGCCTATGACCTTGAAGTCGAGCCGCATGAATTGCCACTGGTTCTGCGCTTCGGCTCCTGGATCGGCGGCGATCGCGATGGCAATCCCTTTGTGACGCCGGAAGTGACGCGCGCCGCGCTGCAACTGGCTCGCGGCCATCTGCTGCTCTATTACCAGCGCCAACTCGACCTCATCATCGATCTGCTCACATCGAGCGCCCAGCAGCGCCCAGTGAGCGACGCGCTTCTCGATCGGCTCCGCGCCTACGTATCTCAAGTGCACACGCCGGAAGCGCAGGTCTTCGGTTCGCAATACGAATTCGAGTACTATCGCCGCTTCGTGATTTGCCTCAAGGCCCGCATTCAACGCACGCTCGAAGAAGCCGGCGAAGTACATACGAGCGGGAACGCGCTGCCCGTGATGCCTTACACGCTTGCGCGCAGGCATGACAAGCTCACGCAGGCCCTGCCCGCCTACTGCTCGGTCCAGGATCTGACTGACGATCTCGAGATCCTGCGTGGATCACTCGCCGCGAACGGCGGCCTCCGTGTCGCGCGCACGCTCATCGATCCGCTCCTCATCCAGGTTCGCACCTTCGGCCTGCATTTGCACACGCTCGACATCCGCCAGCACGCCCGCATTCATGCCGCCGCGTTGCAGGAAGCGATCAGCGACACCATCGCGCCAACGCTCGCCGGCGAGCTCTCCGCGCAGACTGCCAGCGTGCTTGAAACCTTTCGCGTCGTGGCCGAGATCAAGCATGGATGCTCGCCTGAAGCCGTTCGCCAGTACGTGATCAGCGGCGCATCGTCGGTTGAGGATGTGCTGGCCGTAATCCGCCTGGCGCGGCTCGGCGGCGTCACGGTCGAAGGCGCAGAGGAAGGCCGCGATCCGGGCTTAATGCCCGTGCCTCTCTTCGAATCCATCGAAGACCTGCGCAACGCGCCCTCTGTCTGCCGCGAGCTATGGAGCCGGCCGGACTACCGCAAGTTGCTTTCGAGCTGGGGCGACTGGCAGGAGATCATGCTCGGCTATTCCGATTCAAACAAAGACGGCGGCATGCTCACCTCCACCTGGGAGATCTTCCGCGCGCATCGCGATCTGCACACCGTGGCGCACGAAGCCGGCATCAAGCTGCGTCTCTTTCACGGCCGCGGCGGCACAGTGGGCCGAGGCGGCGGACCTACGCATCGCGCCATCTTCGCGCAGCCGTTTGACGCTTTCGACGGCCAGTTGCGCATCACCGAGCAGGGCGAAGTGCTCAACTTCAAGTACGCCGACGAGGTGCTGGCCGAGCGCAATCTCGAGCTCATGATCGCCGCTTCATTAGACGCTTTAGCCCGGCCCAACGCGCGCGATCCCGAAGGCCACTTCACTGGCGTGCTCAAGCCGGAGTGGGAGGCCGCGTTCGACAAGCTCTCAAGCCTCGCCTACGGTTTTTATCGCGAGCACATTCTCGAAGATCCCGGCGTCATCACTTATTTCGAGCAGTCTACGCCCGTGGGCGAACTCGAGAACGCCAAGATCGGCTCTCGTCCCGCGCGCCGCAACGATTCGCCCAAGCTCTCCGATCTGCGCGCCATCCCGTGGGTCTTCGGCTGGACGCAGTCGCGGCTGCTCGTGCCCGCGTGGTTTGGCGTAGGCTACGCCATCGAGCAGTACCTTGCGGAATCCGGCGTGGACTCCGAAACCAATCCTCCAGCAGCCAAGATCGGCCTGCTGCAAACCATGGCCAAGGAGTTTCCCCTTTTCATCGACCTGCTGCGCAACGTAGAGATGGCGCTGGGCAAAGCGGACCTCGGCACCGCGCGCCTCTATTCCACGCTGGTGAAGAACGAAGAGCTGCGCATGCGCATCTACGACATGTTTGAGGCTGAGTTCCATCGCAGCGTGCGCGGTCTGCTCGCCGTATTGCGCCAGAAGGAACTGCTCGAGAGCAACCAGGTGCTCGCTCACTCCATCAAGCTGCGCAACCCCTACGTCGATCCCATGCATTTAATCCAGGTGGACATGCTGCGCCGCAAGCGCGGCGGCGAAGACACGCCCGAAGTCAACCGCGCCATCGCCGCCACAATCAACGGCATCTCCGCAGGCTTGCGCAATACAGGCTGACGTAGCGCACGCGACCGTTTGCGGAAGTTGGCCAGTGGTATCCCTGAAACTCCCTACATAAATGCACTGTCATCCTGAGCGGAGTAAGCCGCGCCTTTTGCGGCTTGCAAAGTCGAAGGATCTGTAGTTGCCTTTCTGCACTACCCGGGAAAATGCAAACTTTCCGGCGGCCCAAGATAGCTCGGCTGCAACGGGCCATGACTCACGACCACGCGTTCGATCACGACGCCTGGATCGACCGCCCAGATCTTCAGCGTGTGATATCCCGGCTTCGTAATGCTCAGCGGAACCGTAACGCGCCGCACGCCATCGCTCACAGCCTGCTCCCAGTCTCTCTGCGTGTTGTGTTCGAGTTCATCGACGATCGTGCGTGGCCCGTCGTCGACGGAGACAGCAAAACGAAGCCCGCGCCCCGGAACGAAGTTCAGCGTCGGCGCAAGCGTCGTCTGCATCTCGAAGTCTCCCGCATCGTATAGATACAAGGTGTACGCGAGCGCCGCCTTGGATTCCGTATTGCTCTCGGCCGTTACCGGAAACACCGTCATCGCCGAGCGCGTTTCGCCGTAGCCGGGCAATTCCTCCCAATGCGTCTGGCCGTCTGCCGCTCGCGACGAAGTGTCGGCCGCCTCCATCGCCACGTAACCATTGTTCTCGACAAATTCGTGCGCATCCCCGCGCGTAATCGGCAGCCGCAAAGCACGAATGCTGTAGTTCGCCGGCGGCCATCCACCCCAGTCCACCGTCACGGTGCCTTCC
>JBAWFY010000327.1:0-5024 GCA_049592335.1 Occallatibacter sp. | reverse complement strand
GGCTAGAAGCTAGCAGCTAGGAACTGTTTTCGAATGCCCGAACTCACATTTGCCGAAAAGCTGCTCATCGCTCGCAAGCAGCTCGATCTCTTTCAATATGAAATGGCGGAGCGGCTGGGAGTGCATCCCAACTCGCTCACCAAGTACGAACGCGGCGAAGGCAAGCCGCACGTTGCGGTGGTGCGCATGTTCGACCTGCTCTGCGAGCAGGAAGGCATCCGTTTCGATGACTATGAGAAAGGGTCCGCCGCGGCGGACAGGGGGAGAGCCATGAAGATCGTTTTGGCGGAAAAAGTTTCTCCGGCCACGCTGGCCGTGTTGCAAGCCGAAGCCGGTTGGGATGTGAAAACGCACGATCAGTTGCCCGACGGCCTTCCCGCGGCGCTTGCTGATGCCGACGCCCTCGTAGTCCGCAGCGCCGTGCAGGTTGGCGACGAGCTGATGTCCCACGCGCCAAAACTACGCGTCATCGGTCGCGCCGGCGTAGGCGTGGACAACATCGACGCCGAAGCGGCCACGCGCCGCGGTATCGTGGTCATGAACACGCCCGGTGCGAACGCCGTCGCCGTGGCCGAGTTGGCCGTCGCGCTCATGATCTCCCTGGCCCGCAAACTGCCCGCCGCCAACTCCACCATGCACGCAGGCAAGTGGGAGAAGAAGAGCCTGCAGGGCACGGAGCTGCGCAACAAAACTCTGGGCATTCTCGGCCTCGGCCGCATCGGACTTGAAGTAGCGCGCCGCGCCCGAGGCTTCGGAATGGAGCTCATCGGATCCGATCCATTCGTCTCCGCCGCCGTCGCCCGCGAGAACGGCATCACCGTAGTTCCCGTGGAGGAGCTCTTCGCCAAAGCCGATTACCTCACCCTCCACGTCGGCCTCACCCCGCAAACCCACGGCGTCATCAACGCCAAGACCATCGCGACCATGAAAAAAGGCGTGCGCATCGTCAACTGCGCGCGCGGCGAGCTGGTGGTCGAGGCCGATTTGGTCGCCGCGCTCAAGAGCGGCCAGGTGGCCGGCGCCGCGCTCGACGTCTTCACCGTCGAGCCGCCTACAGATTCGCCTTACTTCGGTCTCGACAACGTCATCCTCACGCCCCACATCGCCGGTTCCACTAACGAAGCGCAGGAGGCCGTCGGCGTGCAGATCGCGCGCCAGGTCCGCGAGTATCTCAAGCTCGGCGTGGTGCAGAACGCCGTCAACATGCCTTCCTTGAGTCACGAAGAATACATCAAGCTCGCGCCCTACATCGAGCTGGCCGGTCGCGTCGGCTCGTTCCTTGCGCAGACCGGCAAACCCGCCGTGGCGGGCAAGGGCGGCATCGAATCCATCGCGCTCATCTACGGTGGCGATCTCACAGAGCTCAAAACCGATCTCGTGCGCAACGCAGCCATCGCCGGTCTGCTCGCCGGCTCTGAGAACGTAAACCGCATCAACGCCGCGGCCGTGGCAGCGGAGCGCGGCATTCGCGTGCACGAGGAGAAGGAAGAAAGCCATCGCGGCGGCGCGGCCTCGGTGCTCACCGTCGTGCTCCACACAGCGCAGGGCGAAACCCGCGCCAGCGCCACGGTCATTCACGGCGAGCAGCCGCGCCTTCTCGCCTTCGATGGCATCGACGTGGAAGCGCCGCTCGACGGCACGCTGGTCGTCTGCCGCAACCTCGACGTCCCCGGCGTCATTGGACGCATCGGCACCATTCTCGGTCAGCAGGGCGTCAACATCGCCAACTTCGCCCTCGGCCGCGAGCGCGGAGCCAACGCCGACGGGAAGCCGGTGAAGGCATTGGCCGTAGTCCAGGTCGACGAGCCGGTCACCGAGCAGGCCCTGGAAGCGCTCAAAGTCATCGACGCGCTGCTCGAAGCCAGACTGGTCAAGCTGAACGGGAAATAGTCGGCTCTCAGTTTTGGCCAAAAGAAAAATGGGCGGGTTCGATCCATCGAACCCGCCCGTTTCTGTAGATCCTTATTGCGGTGCTTGATACGGCACTGCCCCAATATCCGTCCTGTCCCCCGCCGCATTGTGCAGCAGGATGTTCTGCGGCGCGTATCCAGCCCACACCCACGAGTAAAGTGCGCCTACGTTGAAAGCCGGATTTCCGGCACCATTGAAGTCGTTCGCGTGCAGAAGCTGGTAGCGGCAGTTGGCAATGACGGTTGGGCGGGTTCCGCTCAGCCCCAGGCTCTTGCACCACGTCACGAACCCGCGCGTCGGATCGACGAAGTTGGGGCCATCGTCGGGCTCCAGATTCACGTCATGCTGTCCCGCTTCGCTGCTCAAGTTAAGTGAGTAGCCATTCCCCCAATAGGTGCCCCTATTCAGGTTCCAGCCCGCGTTGTAATCGAAGTTCGCAGGCAGTCCGTAGTTGAGCGGTCCCCCACTGTAGCAGTGCTGGTTGTCTTCGATCTTCACCGATCCGCACTGGTTGTTCGATACGTCGTCGGCATTCGTCCAGAACAGGTTGTTCTCGTACTCAGTGAGGTAGCCGGCCGCCTTGTTGTCGAGGTAGTCGTCCACATAGGTTCCCACAAAACCACCAACGTAAACCGTGTTGTGAAGGGTCGTTACGGTGCTCGCCGCGTTCGACGTGCCGAAGGAGTACAGACCCGCCGAATTGCCGCCTGCCCCATTCGGCAGGGTCAGTGTGTAGGAAATCGTGATCGGTGCGGTCAGGTTGGAATTGAGAAACACCTTGCCCGTCCCGTATGCTCCGGTGAACTCGCCGATGTCGCCGGTGTGAACGCCCGAGTTCGGCGCAAGCATGTGTACGTTGCCGATGCCATCGTAGATTGCGTACTGCGTCGTAGCGTCGGGGATCGTGGTCCATGACGGCGTCACCGTCAGCGTGTTCGCCGTGTTGCCTATAATCATGCGCAACTGGTCAGCGCCGGTCCCCGCCGTGGTCAGCACCATCCATCCGTTCGACGTGGACGCCGCGTAAGCATTGGATTTCCATGACTGCGCAGTGTCGGTCAGAGTTTTTGTGCCGGCCGATGTCGCCGTCGAAGTAACGGTTGGACTCGGCCAGTAATCGGTCAGAAAGTAGTTGTAACTCTCCGTGCCTCTCAGTTGCGTCGGTTGGTTCCCGTTCGGGTTGCGCACCAGGTTGTACTCGAAAGTAGTGGACCCAGCCCCAGCCCCCTGCACAAACCAAGTGTGGTCAAAGTAATCGTTTTCGATCACAAGATCGCCGTTCCCAATTTCCGGTGCGGTGTCGAATGCCGAGTTGACGATCTGCCGAGTCACGGTCGAGGAAGCAACCGAGGCGTCGCCGGCTTGCCAACTGTGCGGCCCCTGGCTGTTTTGCCAAGCAGAGTTGGTCACGTTAAGGCCGCTGGTCGCATTGGTGAACCCATTAAACTGCGTCTCTCCGCAGTTGTTCCAGATCACATTGTTGAACGTCTCCACCTCGCTCGACGATCCACTCACCACAAGGGAGTTCAGCGAAGAGTTTCCCATGTTCGTGAATTCCAGATAGGAAACGTTCCAGTTGCTCACATTGCCCCAGCCGCCTGTTCCGCACAGTATGCTCGTGCCTCCGGGGCCGATACAGGCCGCTCCCGCTGCCGAGTTCGATTCAATGCTGGCGGGTTTGGTCAACGAAGTGCCCGTGGTCTGGACCAGCGGATAGGGCGCCTTAGATGCCGCTCCCATTTGCATCCAATAATTTGTCGTAGAGGGCAAGGGTGCTTGTGAGGCGTCAAAATTGATGATCGATCCGCCTTGCAGGGTTAGCCCTCCGCCCACCATAAATCCGCCTCGGAGAGTCAACTGCACGCCGGGTGCGATAACAACCGAAGAATTCTGGTTCGCGTTCAGAACAAAGCCGCTCGATGGGGAGTTTCCGATGATGCATGGAACTTCAAAGGTCAGCGTCACCCCTGAGTTCACCGTCACCGTGTCGCCCCCTGAAGCACAATTCGGAACCGATCCGCCGAATGTCGCCGGATTATCAATATTGCCGGAAGTGACAGCGGTGTAAGCCGACGCCCGAGCGACGATCGGAACCAGAAGCAATATCGCGAACATAGCGTGATTCCTCATTCATGTCTCCAGTCTAGATTCCGAACCTGCACTTCGGCCAATGCGGCGTTCCGGGTGATGCTCACGGGTTGTCTCCGATAGCTGTCTGAGTCCCTTATAGCCTTGACGCACCACGCGAAGGCGTTCGCGGATACGTTGTCCGCGACAACCGCACCGGTGCCTGGATACACCAACGCTATAAAGCTTGAAGATGTGAGGGAAGAACCGAGAGCACGCGAAGTTGCGATGGCGGCGCCGCAATTCTGCGAGAAAGTGACCGGGTGGTCCCCAAGATCGCAGAATAATTAAACCTGTCGATGCCAGGACGGCGCTGTGATTCCCGGCACACTTAAAAACGCCACTTGTCCCGTTGAAGGTACGCGGCGGTTGGCCGTGCGGCGCTCCGTCGTCCTGTGCAACACCGCCTTCGCGTGCGGCGAGTTGACGATGGCCGCGCGCCTGGCGCTCGCCGCAGCGGAAAGCTGGACTGCCGCGTTTCCGGAAGTGCAGAGTGGGGCATTCCTCTTTTGCTGCAGAACGTTTATGCCCGGCTCAGGTAAGCCCCTTCGCTCGTATCCACGCGAATCTTCTCGCCTTCGTTGATGAACGACGGCACCTGCACCACGAGTCCGGTTTCGGTCTTGGCTGGCTTGGTCACACTCGAGGCCGTCGCCGACTTCAACCCCGGCTCCGTTTCAACCACCTGGAGATCCACGGTCTGCGGCAGCTCGATGCCCACCGGCTGCCCGTCAAAATAGCTCACGTGAATCTGCAGATTCGCCGTGAGGTATTCAACCGCATCGCCGAGCGTCGCGCTCTTGAGCACGGTCTGCTCGAAATCGACGGGGTTCATAAAGTAGTAATCGTCGCCGTCCGCGTAGAGGAACTCCATGGGAACTTCATCCACCACCACCTTTTCGATGGCGTCGGCAGAGCGAAAGCGGTGCTCGAACATGGCCCCGGACTTGAGACTGCGGAGCTTGGCCTGGATAAAGGCGCGAAGG
>JBAWFY010000326.1:0-1867 GCA_049592335.1 Occallatibacter sp. | reverse complement strand
GAGCACACCCCCACTTGATTGGATGTGATCGCGGTATTCGCCGCACTGAGTACAGCGTAGGTATCGGCTTGAAGACCTACAGCGCTCTGCGTGATCACGGAGTAGAAGACTTGCAGATCTCCATTCCGTGTGAAGACGGCGGCGGATGAAGCTCCCTGGATCGTTACATGGTCCAGTGTGACCGTGTCGTTGCCGTTGAATGCTGAAGTGCCGTTCTGGAAAGTGCGGACGCCCAACTCCCCGCCTATGATGGTGGTGTTCTTGACCACTACATTCATTGGGGATTCGCTGCCCAGGCCTACGCCGATATCGGCGAACCCGGCGATGAGACAGCCGTCAATCACCACATTCAGGACGTTTGTGGTCCCAGCGCTGGCGATAAAGATCGCATCCGAACCCGTGCCTCCACCGTCAATCGACAGGTTACGCAGCACGATGTTCGCTGCCCCGCCGGGGGAGATGTAGATGCCCTCGCCGTCACCGGCAAAGTTGATGCTGCCGCCGCCAGTGCCGTCGATGGTGATGGATTGAGTAATGGTGACGGGTCCGTAGTCGCCTGGACCGAGGACGGAAACGGTGCCGCCTGCGGCCGTGTTGGCAACGGCAGTGGCGAAGTCGGCATAGGGACTGGTCGCTGTGCCGGAATTTGCATCGTTGCCGGTGGCTGAAACCCAGGTGTGGGTGGATAAGGCGTGGGCAACCGTTGAAACTGAGAAGAGGAGAACGGCGGCGGAGAGGGCCAGCCGATTGAGCTTGATCATGTGATCCTCCAGTGCGTTGTTCGTCAAGATGTCTGTGCCGGGCAGCCTATGCCGACAGAGGCTACCCGACAATTCGGACCCGGGAAGCTCTGGACCCAGACACGACTCGGGGAAGGGAGTGCCGTGCGCATATTGCGAGCGGAGCGAATCGAGTTTACATACGGATAGCATACAAATCAGGCAAAATACAAGGTAAATATGCGACCGCGAGAAGCTGGTATTTATCTGCTCCCGCAAGGACAACCTGTTGTGCTCTGGAGCGGGAGGATGGCCTTGAGATCAGTCGGGGTTCAGTACGGTAAGCCCTTTCTTGTTAGCGTGTTGCGCCACACTTTCTGGGATTTGTTTTTGGACGCCGATTCGACTGGCGCCAAACCCTCTCAAATCGGCCGGCTCCAACGTGTTGCACAGCCAAAACATACCGCGGCCGCTAGAGTCAGAGAAATACCCATCTGGGGGAAATTGCTATTCAGCCTTTCGCGGTCTTTGGTATAGTCTCACCTAAACACTCGGATTTCCTGTAGACGCCAATGTCGAGTCTGCGTCCCGAATTCCAGCAATACGTACCGGATATTTGTAATTGAAACTTGGATTCACGTAGCCATGAACATCTTCCTCATTCATCCGACAACCCGAAACATTGGCAACGACGTGATTACGTATGCGACGGCGCAATTGCTTTATTCCGTCTTCGGACAGGATGCGAATATCGTGAACATTCCTGCCCTGGAAGGACATCAGTTCGGTGGCTTGGTGCCCCGTCAGATATACGACATCAACCGTTTCGCCGATTGCGTAGTGCTCGGTGGCGGCAATCTTTTTGAAAACGGACAGATTACCTACAATGCCCACGCGGTCGAGGCGTTAAGGCCTCCGATGCTGCTTCTTGGACTCTCCCATGGGCGCATCATGAGCCGCAGAGACGAACTTGAAGAGCGCACCGACTCACTGCGTGCGGACGCCATCCGGCACCTGGTTGGGCGCTCGGTGGCTGCTCTGGTGCGCGACCATGCGTCTCAAGCCATTCTTCGCGATTTGGGCGCACCGACGGAGGTAGGTGGTTGTCCTACGCTGTTTCTGGAACCTAACGAGGAGCAGACTGAGTC
>JBAWFY010000325.1:0-3161 GCA_049592335.1 Occallatibacter sp. | reverse complement strand
TTCGGCGCACTGAATGTCGCATCCCACCCGGCGCGGTGCTCGACGGATTTGACTGTTTTGCCGTCTGCTCCTTGATACTCAAAGGACTGTCGATGCTGGACAAGCTGCTCGCCGGTTCGCGGATGTTCACCTTCTGAGAGTCGGTGGAACTCATCGGCGTTGACCGCACCAGCGAGGCCGTATTTTTCGGCAAGCAGCCCCTGCCACTCGCCCTGCACGGTTTGGCCCTGGCTCCAGTAACTCTGGTCCGGCGAAGTGAATTCCTGCTTGTGGTAGTTTTCGAGTTTGCCTGCGGAGAGTGCTTTCGAGATTTTCAGCATAGCTCAGTCTCCCAATGAAAAGCCGCTCTGGATGGCTTCGGCGCTTTCTTCGATGGCTTCCGGCTCTGTCTGCTTCTTCGTCAGTGTCTTCGGATCGAAGCCGAGTTCGTCGTCATCGAGCGGACGGGGAACAAAGGCTCGCTGCGTTGCCGGGATGTCGTGGTAGGCAAATGAGAAGCAGGCGACATAGTTGCCGAGCTTAAGGTATGCGTGCCGGTCGGACAGGCCGGAGATTTCCGAGTCCATCACCAGTGGCTCGACCTGGCGCTCCAGCGTGAAGTTTTTCCCCGTGCGACTGCCGTCGAAATGGGTCTGCCGCAGCCGTTCAATCTCCACTTTGCCGATGGCGCTCGACACCCACTCGGCGGCCTTCGGCTCAGTTGTCTTGAGAAAGATTTTCGTCGCTGGCTGCGAGAGCATGACCTCGGCCATGTGGCCGTAGATGTACTCAAGCTGCGCCTTCCCCTGAAAGCCCAGCACAATCGGATTCTTCGATTTGCGGTTCTCGGTGATGGCCGTGTGGAGTTGCGGAAGACGCTGAAGACTGGCCAACTCGTCCAGCACAAACCAGACCGGATGCTGACCTTCCTTTGGCTCATTGAGCAGCCGTAAAACCAGCAAATCAATCCACAAACTGTGCAGCGGCCGCAACGCCTCACGCTCGCTCGGTTTCGATGTCAAGAAGATCCAGCCGCGCCGGTTTTCTGACCACTCGGTTGCGCTCCAATGATTCCGGTTTTTGTCTTTGCGTGGCAGCATTCGCAGGCTGTCGGCGATCAGACCGAGCGAGGCCAGTACACCGTTGCGTTGCTGCTGCGCGCCCTTGGCGATCATCGTTGCCATCTCGGTATTTTGGACGCGGCGGTCGATCTCGTCGGGGTTGGCCATCCACTCGACAAGTTCCTCAGGTGATGGGCCGAAGGTCAGCAAATGTGCGAAGATCTTCTGCGGCGTTTCGGTAAAGAACTCGCCCTTCTTGTCCGTGGTCGGTTGATAGAGCGAGGCCGCAATCGCCTTTGCTTCAGCGCGGCGGCGCAACTCTTCGGACGGTCCCCAGTAAGGGCAGCGTGCATCGAGAGGATTCAGAATGATGTCGCCGTTCTTGCTGTCATAGAATCGCTGCACGAACTCGCAGGCTGGATCGTAGACGATGGCCGAATGCCCCCGTTCCTTGATTTGCATGAGTATCTGCATGATGAGCCGGGTCTTGCCCGCGCCGGTGTCGCCCATCAACTCGATGTGCTGCCCTTCAGCGAGCCGGGGAATACGCATGAGCTTCTTCGATTCGATGGTTCTGAAACCGACGCCATCGCCTTTGACGGCGCGATTAAACCCGGTTGGAGTGACGCGAACCGGCCCCTTGAGCAGGCGTCCGTACTTCATCTCGCGGAACCGTTCCATGTCTTGACGCGCGGCAAACGGGAGCGCACTCAAGAGCACAACAAGACCGGCGAGTAGCGGCCAGCGGAAGACTCCGGCGACACTGTGTCCGCCGTAGACGAACTGCTGAAGATAGGCATGGAGCGGGCCATTCCGGTAGACGGTCTTCGGTCCGCGATAGAGGTAAACTAGCCCGGAAGCGCGTGCGCTCCGAGTCAATTGAAGTGGCAGCGGACGTGTGAATTCCATGGTTGTCACGCCTGACTCCACATCGGCAGAGGCGGCGGGATGCGCATGAAGATGGTCGTCCGAAACGTCGAGAACCTGGTACTGGCTGCTCTGCTTCAACCCGGTCAGCGCGCCCGACTGAATGTACGGCCAGAGGTCGTAGCGTTCGACCGGCTGCATGAACGCACCTATATAGATGCGCAGAAACACAGCGGTCAGAATCAGTGCCAGCGTGATGGCCGCATAGCTATAGATGGGAGCCTGCGGCGGCGTAACGATTGTTTCCTTACGTCCCCAATGAGTGGTGTTCATAACTGTTCCGTGCTCCTTTCCGCATAGCTGGCGAGAGTGTCTTCCGCCGCCTTGCGCTTGTTTGCCTTCACGTAGCGAAGCATCTCCTTGAACTGCTCCGTGGTCATCTGCTCGCCACGTAAGAGCGGTTCAAGCGTATTGATAAGCAAAAGGCGCAAACTCGTGACTTCGGCCATTAAAGCAAGGTCTGTTGCATTCCTGGAGTTGTCGCGCACTTCGCGCATGATTAGGCTGCGCAGCCATTCGCCATAGTCAAGCCCAAGCGAATTGCAATGGCGCTCGACCTCTGAATACTCGTTTCGATTGAGCTTTGTGTTGAGCGTGATGTTGCGTTTTTCACGTCCTCGAACCCGGCGCGCGCCGGGTTGCATTTCTGAAGAAAGAAGCGCCATGATGACCTGCTTTCTGTTGCGAGCCGTGGAAACTCATGAGTTCCCATGGTTCGCATATCTTCAACTCCATCAATCAGTAACTCAGGAGTTTCCTGGGCAACTTCTGAGTTCCCTCTGAGGGGTGGAGTATCGAAAATTCTTCCGGCGCGCAGCGCCGCAGTGGTCCGGGCTGGGGAGCGAAGGCAGATCATGCCTTTGTTCCCCCTGCAATTGCCGTCCTTGGCGTAGTCTTTGAAGGCGGCTCGACGGCATCGGAAGCTGGCGCACGACGGATACGCAGAGTTGGCGTAATACGCTGCGCTTCAGGAGTACGAAGGAACTCCTGAAAGTCGCGATCTTTCGAGAAGACATAGGCGAGCGCCTGCTCGACAACATCGTCGGCTGAAGCGTGGATAAATGCGGCATACTGATCGGCCTGCAATGCAGTCGTATCAGTCAACCGAATGGATGCGCTGATGTGGCGGGTTTGCGTAACTTCAAGCAGTGGCATATCGGTCTCCTTCGATTGTGGAATCAGGCCGTCTTTCGA
>JBAWFY010000324.1:0-6094 GCA_049592335.1 Occallatibacter sp. | reverse complement strand
CCTCCCTCCTTCCAATAGAAAGTAAATGCGCCATTCCAATTCCACAGATTCACGCTTTCGAAGAGGTTATCGATATAACGGTGCAGATTGTGCGGGTCCTTTAGGTCGTAAACTCGAGGATCGTCTGGATCGGAACTGGCTGGTATTGCATTGGCGCCGGCACCCGGCGCGGGTTGACGTTGAACAAGCGCAGGTTCGCCGCCCTGCTGCATGACGTGTGTCAGCTCATGCGCGATAAGCCGCCGGCCATGGTCGCTGGAGGGCTGGTACCGGTTTGCGCCGAATACGAGATGATTCCCAACCGTGTAGGCTGAAGCGCCGACTGCCGCAGCAGAGGAAGCTGCCTGATTGTCGGCGTGAATGCGCACATGATTCAGATCGTGGCCGAAACCTGCCTCCATCTTTGTGCGCGTTTCTCGATCCATCGGTTGGCCCGGCGAGCGCAGAACCTGGTGCACGATCGGCGGCGCCTCCGTTGGCGCGACCGAGGATAGCGCCTTCAGTTGCAGCTTCTCTTCTTTCTTCTTTTGGCATTCCGGGCATTCGCCGCCCGAACTCCCGCAGGAGCACGTGCGGCGAACGGCCGGCGCGGCGCCGGATGCGGCGATTTGCGGAGAGGCGCTGCTCGTCTTCATCACCTGATCCGCAACCCGGTCGGCTTCGGCCTCCAGCGCATCGGTCGTGGAGCCAATCGCGAGCTTGCGCTGCAACGGCAGAAGAGGCCACGAGGAAGACCAGCGCGATAACGCCGGCGGCGCGCCGGCAGAAGGATGCACGGGGATGAAAACAGGATTGAGAGGCAGATAAGAAGAATCGGAGTGCGATTTCTGCGTGGGCCGCGCCGGATCGGGACCGGATGCCTTGGGCGCGGATTTGCCTGCGGCCGCTTTGGCAGCGGGGGTTTTCTCGGGGATCGGTGCTGCGATTGCCGCACACATCTTAGGTCCCCATGGCGAGCGAGAGTTCCGCCACGCGCTGGCAATGGCGCTGGAAACGAGGGTCCATCGCGGCCATGCGCTGCTCCAGCCGCTCGCTCACCATCGGATGCGTTTTGATTTCTCCGAGGAGGTGAGTGTAACCCAATTGCGCCGCCAAATCCTGGTTGTATGCGTGACCGAAGCTGGGGAAAAGGTAACGAATGTTTATGGAGCGGAACGGCGACTGCGGCGAGATGCGATGGAAATCTACGCACGCGGCCAGCTGGAACTGTTCGACAACCATGTTGTAGCCGGCTTTGTCGGGGAACTCTGCCCAGGCTGCCGCGTTTTTCGGATCGAGCACGAGGTCCATCGCAAGATTGGCGTAGTAGCGGAGAAAATCGCTGCGCGTGCCCCCCACGATGCCGCAATTGACTTCGCGAAAGTGGCTGATGGAGCGCGAGCGCGCCCATTGCCATTCGGCGGGCAGATCGAGCTTGTGTTTCTCGAACGCCCACTCCACGTCGCCGGGACCCCAACAGTCTTCGAGTGGAGGATGATCCTCGGGGCATTGGCCGAAGACGGCCGCGGCGGTCAGCCACGAGGGTAACGGCTTCCATAAAAAAACGTCGGTGTCGAGATGTACGAAAGGCCGGTCCTGCATGGAGTAGGCCACCAGCTTGCCCATCGCCCACCATCCCTGGTCGACGTCGTGCAAACGGTCGAGTTCCGTCGAGACCTCGGCGAATTCCAGGCCGAGCCGGTCGACCAGCAGCTCCTTGCCTGGCGTGTCGGTGACGAGCAGAGTGTCGGGATAGTGCTGGCGGGCGAGGCGCAGGGAAAGCCCCCATGCGTAGAAGTGGTGCTTGGGCTCCTGCCACATGCGTCCTTTGTGCCCCAGGAACGGCTTGGTCCAGAACGACCACACTGCCCGCATTGCCTCTGCTCCCTTCTGCAAAACTCCCGATTGCTCGACCGCTCGCAACCACTGAAGATTCGTCGCGCGGCGGTCTTAAAAGCCGGCTGCGCCCGGACGGCGTCATTCCATCTTTATATTGATGACCAGCGACAAGGTCTTGGACGCAGTGTTCGGGGTAGGACTGAACGAATCGGTGACCTCGAATGTGACGTTGACGGTTATGGCATTGCCGGGTGTGCCCGACAGTACGCCAGCGGTGCTAAACGCCATCCCAGCCGGCAAATTACCGGAGGTCACCTTCCAGGTATACGAACCCTCTCCCCCCGTCGCCGCGAATGTGGTGCTGGGGTACGCTGTGCCATTGGTTCCTTGTGGCAGTTGCGATGTGGTGATTTCAAGCGCGGGATAGACCTGAATCGTGAATTGCTTCGAGGCCGTGGCCTGTGGAGAAGAGGAATCGGCCACCTGAACTGTGAAGGTGGAGGGAGCAGCCGCTGTCGCCGTAGTCGGTGTGCCTGAGATGACTCCCGAAGAACTGAGTTGAGTTCCTGCAGGCAGTGAACCGGAGGTGAGGCTCCACGTGTACGGCGTAACGCCACCGACGGCCGCGAGTGTGGTGCTGTAGGCACGGCCTACTGTCGCGGCGGGAAGCGACGTGGTTGTGATGCTCACGGGATTGTTCACGGTCAAATAGAGATAGCCTTGTGCCGAGAAGATATTGCTTATATCCGTGGTTTCAAGTTGCGGCGTCGCAGTGACCGTCATCGTGAACTGGCCGCTGCTGGCAACGGGGGAGACCTGAACGGCTACGGGAAATGTGTTCGAGGTCTGGCCGGCGGCGATGACGATCGACTGGGAAAAAGCCGTCAACGTGATACCTGCCGGCAGAGTACCTGGCGTGAGGTTGATTGTGGTATCGGAGGAAGGAGGCGAGGCCAGCGTCACGGTACCTGTGCTGGTGCCTGAAGTAACACCTCCGGTTGCCGCCCCCACCGCACCCAGGGTAAAGGTCAGATTGCTGGGATCGAAATTGACGTAACTCACCTGTGGCGCCGGGGCCAGATAGAACCAGCTCTCGAAGTCGCTGGCCACGGCGCTCAAGCCGGACGGCTCTTTGAGAGCGATGCCCTTCGATCCGTCGCTGAGCGTGCCGGTCTTTCCGAAGCATTGGCCGTCAAGATAGACGGTCCGCGCAGGGCCGCAGGTGCTCGAAGGCTCGGCGTAGATCATGTGACCGAAGAGCCGCACGCGCACGCGCGCCGCGGGAACGACATTCAACTGGAAGTTGTTATTGCCGGCGGTCAAATTCGTGTTTGCATTTGCATTCGCGGTGCTCTGGTATGCATTCACGAGCAGGCTGTTCAATGCAGAAACCAGGCCACCCTGATCCGCGTTGACCGGCAGATTCCAGTTCACAACCCAGCCGACCTGGTAGCGGCGGTCCAACTTTGTCACGACCCCATCGAGCACGTATTCCTGGCGCAGCGCAGGACCAATAAGAATCTGCGGGCTCGAAGATGCACTGGTTCCGGTGCTCGTTGCAGTGGCGCTGGCGCCGGAGCCGGCAGTGTTGAGGGTTAAGGACCCATCCGCTTTGGCCGCATTCAGATTGAGATTCAGCGTGTTCTGGTTGGTCGCTATCTCGTCTACGGCGTTGTAGTCGGCCTGGCGGTAATAGTTGGCCCCGGCGACCTCCAGCGAGACACGGAAGACCGCTGCATCCAATGGGCTGGTCGGGGCTGCGTCTAGTGCGAGGTACAGCCCGTTGTATAGAAACTGGTCCAGCGTCATCAGGTCGGCGTTGTTCCAGGAGATCCAGTCGATGTGCATCGCGTTGGCCGCGAGCGTAGGGAAAAAGCTGCGCTGATCGGTAACCAGGAAGGTCAGCTCTAACAGATCGTTGTGAAGGCCGGGACCGGGGTCTCCTGAAGGGAGGCTCATCCAGGATGCGCAGGCCAGCGGCGCTTTATAAATCTGGATAGAACTGGGCGCCTGGAAGTGCTTGCCGTTGCCGCCGCAGGGCGGCCAATCGATGGTTCCGCTCGCGGTGCGCGCCGGGATGGTCCAGTAATCGCCGGCCTGGAACTGGCCCTTGCTGAAGTCGACTTCGATGCCGTTCTCGAGTGGAACCGGAGTGCTTGAAACCGGAATGCCGGACGCAGTGGCCGACGATCCCGACTGGTCCCATCGCCTCATGCGCGCATTTCTTTTCTTGTGCAGGCCGGTGACCGGGGTGGTCATGGTCACCTGCAACGCCGCTTGATTGATGGAGTGAATCTGATACAGCGTGCCCGGCTTGTTGGCAGTGGGTCCGAACTGGTCGATGTTGTCGCTTAGCTCGACCCATTGGCCGGGCTGGAAGCCGAGGTTGGCGTCGGGACCGAGGCTCGCGACGGTTACGGTTTTGCCGTTCACATCGGTGACCGCGACCACTACGGAGCCGTTTTCGCGCGACCACTTGAACGTGGCCGATGTGATGTCGCCGGATTGATGAATCTCCACGCGGTAGAGCTGGTTTTCCATTCCCTGATAGCCCGCCGCGGGAATGGGCTGGCAGCCGCAGCCGCTGCCATCACCCGAAGTGCTGGCGCCCATCATGCCCTGAAGCTCCAGGACTTTGACTGTACTGGGGGTGGTTGATGCGGTTGCACTCGCGCTGCTCTGTGCAGTCGTGCCCCCGCTGCCCAGCTTAGTCACACCCTCATCGGCCAGTTGACTCGCGTTCAAGGTGTTCGTTTTTAAAATGCGCTGGTCGCTTTGATCAAGCGTGCTTTGGTTGTTCAGTTCGAGCGTACCCGTGCTGCTCTGTTCGGACGTGCTCGTATTGTTCAGTGCGAGCGTGTCGGTGTTGTTCAGTGCGAGCGTACCCGCGCTGCTCGGTTGGGTCGCGTCCACGGTGCTCGGTTGACTCGCGGCCGCTTGACTCTGTTTAAGCGTTCCCACCACGCGCCAAATCGTCTGCAGGCGGGTAGTCGTGTCGGCCTGGTTCAGTGCCGGCTCCAAAAGGCAGGGATCGTCGAGGGCGGTCGCCATCCGCTGCCACACTTCGAGCTTGAACTCGAGATAAGAGCCGTCGTTGGCCTGGCGCAGGCTGTCCAGCAGTTGCTGCGCGTTGTTCGTGGGATCGAGGAGATAGGGCTGATTATCGTAGTGGACCTGGTCCGCGATCTCAACCAGAATTCCCTCCACGTAATAACGCCCCGCGGAGATCAAAATTTCGCCGCTATCGATGCTGATCTCGAATCCGGCGCCGTCGACGGGGCCGCCGTACTGGCCGATGATGTCGGCGTTCGTGGTCTCGCGCAACGTCACGTCGATGGCGCACTGCTCATTTGCGTCCGAGTCCAGGTCGACGCGTCCCTGCTGTTTGAGCACCGCCGTGTAGAGCTTGCCGGCGTTAAATCGAATGCGGCTGAAGTCACCCTTCATATCATCCTGCCTGTCTGCGATCGCAGTAATCGGTATTCGAAAACCTGTCTATTCGTACGTACTTCCCCGGGGCTAGATCAGATCCACGCCAATGCCGAGCGGCGTATCTTCTTCCTCGTGCCGGATCGCACCATGCCCCGCAAGTTTGCGCGGCCGTACGCGGCTTCCGTAGCCGTATTGCATCGCCGGAATCTTTTCGCGGAACGGTTGCGACGGAATGAGAAAAACTCCGCTTTGCAAGTTGGCGGGCATGTACTCCGCCGAGCGGATCTGAATGTTCGAGACCGCCTCGGTCTCCTGAATCTGGTAGTACACGCCCATCTGCGAACCGTTGTCCGCGCCCTTCCAGACGGCCATCGGCACATCGCCGCTCAGCAGGCAATAGCCGGGTTTGCCGAAACGCAGCGTAATGAATGTGGGCTCGAGAGCGGGCTCGCTGGCCTTGTCGGGCGGAAGGCACTCGTACTGCCGCGGCGCGATGGAGCCGACCGGCAGCCAGCAAAAACGCACGCAGCCTAACTGCACGCGCTCCGCCCACACCGGCGCCAGCCAGGGATCGCGCTTGCCCAGGCGCGCGTAGAAGATGGTGTTCGACGCCAAACGAATGGCCTGCGCCCAGACGCGGCCGATGATCGTGGAATTTTCAACGTGCAACATCGCGCCCGGGGAAACCATGTCGGCTCCAGCAAACGCCGGACGGTATTCGGAGCCGGCATCGACGATTCCATTGCAAACGCGCGCCGATGAAGTGGACGGCAGCGCGATGGGGCCGCTGATCACGCGATTGAGGCAGAGCGTGAAGCCAAGCGCTGACCCGGTCACGCTGGGC
>JBAWFY010000323.1:0-6263 GCA_049592335.1 Occallatibacter sp. | reverse complement strand
GCCTTGCACTCTTCAAGTCGATGGACGCGATATTCGTTGACCTTGCCCGCCGTGATCTCAGGTAGCACCATGCTGCCGAAGAACGGGACCAGATAGCCATTGGCGCGCGCGTGCTGTCCGCTCGCATATTTCGCGCTGCGCTGTCCCTGCGTCATGATGTCAAACTCGCGCAGGTACAGCTTCGCAGCGTCGCGGAACAGTTTGCCGGTCTTCAACTCACCGTCGCGGAGTTTGCCGCGCAACTGCAAGTACCAGTCTTCCGCGAACTCCTTCGCTTTCGACAGGCTGTCTTCTTTGGTCGTCGTGCGCCGGTTCCTTCCGGCCAGATAGGTCGCGCATTGCCAACTCGAACTGCTCGGACGCTTGTAGACGTGAACTTTGCCACCGAGGATGGTGTGATGCTCTGCCATGCGGCTGCACCTCCTGCTTCTCTATAGAAGCACAAAAGTGTGCAAGAGTTGCGCAAGTTCTGCGCCGTGCACGGCATCAATTCAAGCCATTTATAATCAATTGTTTATAGTGGTTTTGATTTTTGATAAGCCGATTTTGAGTCCGCTGCGTCTGCCAGTTCCGCCATCCCGGCGCTGGGAGGGGTTCCGCACCCCAAGTATCGCATAGCCTTTGTCTTATATGCCACCACTAGCGCGCGGTCCTGCTCTTAAAGCTCCGCGAAATCCTCTTCCGGTCTCGCAGCCCAGCTTTCCACACCTCGCTTCGGTTCACGGGCGCACGACTCCCATGCGAAAATGAAGGCAGAGATGAACAGCGCCTCTTCTGCTGCCGTTCCCGAGCCAATTACCGTTACTCCGCAGTTGCTTACCCAGCACAGCATTACTGCGGAGGAGTACCAGCGCATTCTGACGGCCCTCGGCCGCACTCCTTCGCTCACAGAACTCGGCATCTACAGCGTGATGTGGAGCGAGCACTGCTCGTACAAATCGAGCCGCGTGCACCTGAAGCGCTTGCCGACCAAGAGCGACCGCGTGGTGCAGGGGCCCGGCGAAAATGCTGGCATCATCGACGTGGGCGACGGCTGGGCCTGCGCGTTCAAAATCGAGAGCCATAACCACCCCAGCTACATTGAGCCTTATCAGGGCGCGGCTACCGGCGTAGGCGGCATCCTGCGCGACATTTTTACAATGGGCGCACGGCCGCTGGCAGTGATGGACTCGCTGCGCTTCGGGCCCATTGCCGATGACTCTGCTTCGGCCTCCAATCTGGACCAAGACCCAAGAGCGCGTGAGCGCCGCAAGAATCATGCCATTGTCGAAGGCGTGGTCAGCGGCATCGCCGGCTACAGCAACTGCTTTGGCGTGCCCAACCTCGGCGGCGAAACGAAATTCGAGAGCTGCTATAGCGGCAACCCTCTGGTGAACGCCTTCGCTCTTGGCTTGGTGCGCAAGGACGAAATCTTCTACGGTAAGGCCACCGGCACGGGCAACCCCGTGATTTATGTCGGCGCCAAGACAGGCCGCGACGGCATTCACGGCGCGACCATGGCCAGCGAAGAGTTCAAGGAAGGCTCGGAGCAGAAGCGCCCCAACGTGCAAGTCGGCGATCCGTTCATGGAGAAGCTCCTACTCGAGGCGTGCCTGGAAGCGATGAAAACCGGCGCCATTGTAGGTATTCAGGATATGGGCGCCGCAGGCCTCACCTGTTCCACTTGCGAGATGGGCGCACGCGGCGGCGTGGGGCTCGACGTCGAACTGGATCTGGTTCCGCAACGCGAAACCGGCATGAGCGCCTACGAGATCATGCTTTCCGAAAGCCAGGAGCGCATGCTGCTCGTTGCGGAAAAAGGCCGTGAGGACGAGGTATTGCGCGTCTTCGCGAAGTGGGGCCTGGATGCAGTGATCGTGGGCACGGTGCGCCCAGAGCCGCGGCTCCGCATACGCCATCACGGCGTGCTGGTTGCCGACATTCCCAATCAATCGCTCACCGACGATGCGCCGCTCTACCACCGGCCAATCGGCACGTGGAAATCGCCGCTGCCGCTGGACCCGCCTGCCGAAGTTCTCGCCGCACTGGGTGAAGACCGCGACTACCTGGCCGATCTCAAGCAGCTTCTCGCATCTTCAAACGTCTGCTCCAAGTGCTGGATTCATGAGCAATACGATTCCATGGTCCAGACCAACACCGTGCAGGGACCTGGCGGCGAAGCGGGCGTAATGCGGATCAAGGGCACGGGATCTTCGGGCGGCGCCGACAGCCCCAATAAGGAGCCGGGGCTTGCCATGGCGCTCGACGGTAACAGTCGATGGGCATATCTCGATCCCAAACTTGGCGCCATGCACGCGGTTGCCGAGTGCGCGCGCAAAGTGGCCATGACGGGCGCGATGCCAGTGGCCGCCACCAATTGCCTGAACTTCGGTAATCCGGAAAAGCCCGAGATCATGGCGCAGCTTTCCGCGGCGATTGATGGCATTGCCGAAGCATGTACGGCGCTGGGCACGCCCATCACAGGCGGCAACGTCTCCTTATATAACGAGACGCGAGGCGAAGGCATTTACCCAACTCCGGTTCTCGGCATTGTCGGCATTTTGGAAGACGCGACCAAGGCCGTGCCTGCGAGCTTCCAGCGCGAGAAGGATGCCGTCGTGCTGCTGTGGCCGATTCCCCGCGGCGAAGAACCCGATCCTGATCTCAAGGTTCCGCTCAAACCTCTTCCCATCAGCCAATACCCGCTTCCTGCGCTTGAACGCGAACCAAGCCCGCGCGAAGAGCTTGATACCACTGATGCCGACGCACAGAAGAACCTCACGGCCTTCGGCTCCTCGGAATTCGCTAAGGTGGTTCTGGGCGCGACGTGGGGCACTCCGCCCGCGCTCGATCTCGATGCCGAGGCCAGCCTGCACAAACTGCTGGGGGTTCTAGCCTGGCGCAAGCTCATCCACTCGGCGCGCGACGTCTCCGACGGCGGCATCGCCGTTGCGCTCGCTCAGGCCGCATTCGGCAAAGGCATCGGCGCCTCCGTCGAGCAGGATGCGTCGCTCCTCGCTCATCCGCTCTTCGGGCTGTTTGCGGAGCCTGCTTCCACGGTTGTTGTAACGGCTGCTCCGGGCGATCTTGCGGAGATCGATGCCATGGCCAACCAGTACAACTTCTTCTCGGCGCGCATCGGCACCACGGGTGGCAACCAGTTGGAGATTCTGGTTGAGGGAGAAACGTTCATCTCGGCGCCGCTCAACGAACTTCGCACACTCTGGTCACACGCCCTCGAATCCGCACTGCACGACGAGGTGCTCGCATGACGCACCGCCTCTATCAGGGCATCACGAGCGTCGCCGATATTTCTGCATCTCTCCACAATATTTCGAAAAGTTGCCATCCTGAGCGCAGCACTGCGGCACAGCCGCCGCGCGCAGTCGAAGGATCCCCATTCCCTGGTGTCGGCATCCACGATGCGGACACCCTGCACGAAGAATGCGGAGTCGTAGCCATCTACGGCCATCCCGATGCCGCGCGCGAGGCCTACCTGGCTCTCTATGCCTTGCAGCATCGCGGGCAGGAGTCGGCCGGCATCGCCACTGCCGATGGGCAGCATCTTGCCAACATCAAAGGCATGGGCCTGGTCTCGGAAATCTTCACCGACGACGTGCTCGCCAAGCTTCCCGGCTCGATGGCCATCGGGCACACGCGCTACTCGACAACGGGCGATTCGGCGCTGCTCAATGCACAGCCGATTCGCGTCGATTCCACTAAGGGCCTCATCGCCATCGCGCACAACGGCAACTTGGTAAACCTGGGCAACGTGCGAGCGCGTCTGGAACGCGCGGGCGCGTATTTCCAGACCACATCGGACTCCGAGATCATCGTCCAGCTCATCGCGCATTCGAGCGCCTGCTCCCTCGTCGACGCCATCGCAGATTCGCTTTCGCAGGTCGAAGGCGCATTTTCGATCGTGATGATGACGCGCGACCGCATCTTTGCCGCGCGCGATCCGCGCGGCTTCCGTCCGCTCTCGATGGGCCGCATGAAAAGTCCCGAAGGGACCGACGTCGTGGTCTTCGCGTCGGAAAGTTGCGCGTTCGATCTGTTGCGCGCCGAGTATGTCCGCGACATTCTTCCCGGCGAGCTTGTGATGGTTTCCCAGGACGGCGTCACCAGCCGCCAGTACGCATCGGGTGTTCCGCAATCGAGCTGCATCTTCGAACATGTTTATTTTGCGCGGCCTGACTCGCGCATCTTCGGCCGCTGGGTGCAGGAGTCGCGCGACCAGATGGGCCGCCAGCTTGCGCGCGAGTCCGGCGTGCCCGCCGACGTGATTGTGCCCGTGCCCGACTCCGGCGTGACCGCCGCGCTCGGCTACGCCGAAGAGGCCGGCATCCCGTTTCGCCTCGGCCTCATTCGCAACCACTACGTCGGCCGTACATTTATCGAACCTGAGCAGCGCGTGCGCGACTTCGGCGTCCGCCTCAAGCTCAACCCCGTGCGCAATCTGCTGGAAGGCAAGCGCGTCGTGCTCATCGACGACTCGATCATTCGCGGAACCACCAGCCGCAAAATCGTGCGCATGGTGCGCGGCGCGGGCGCCAAGGAAGTTCATCTCCGCATCAGTTGCCCGCCTACTATTTCGCCTTGCTTCTACGGCGTCGACACGCCCAGCAAGCGGGAGCTGATCGCGGCCAATCAGTCCGTCGAAGAGATTCGCCAGTTCATCGAGGCGGATACTTTGGCGTATCTATCGCTGGATGGGTTGTTGAAGTCAGTCCAAGATCAAGAAAAAAATGTGGGCTACTGCACCGCCTGCTACACCGGCAACTATCCGACGAACTGGGTCGACGTGGAAGAGATTCTGCCCGCCGCCGCCACAATATAAGCGTCCACCACTGGACTGCACCGATGCGGAAGCGCTACCAGAGAGCCGCTACAGGAGCTTCTTGATACACCGGAGCCGGCGCGCCTTTATTTGAAGTTTTGATGGCCGCGAGGTACGGCTTGACTGCGGGATCGTAAATGACGGTGATTGTTCCGGCACTTCCAGGACGTCCATCGCTTCCCGCCAGGCCGTCGTGACCATCCATTCCGCTGCTGCCGTTGGAGCCACTGGGGCAGCCAAATCCACCCGACCCACCGGCGCCGCCCCTGCCGCCCTTGCCGCCGTTGCCACCGCTGCCTCCTGCGCCTCCATTAGCCGAAATAGTTAGAGAGCCGCCTTGCGGATCGACCAGAAAATGCCGGTCTTTCCGGCCCGGCGCGCTGACGACCGCCTGCAAGAGCGGGTGATCGCCCGACCGCAACGCGATCAAGACTTTTACGGGGGGCGCATCGCCGCCGTTGCCGCCATCGCCGCCGTTCCCGCCGTCGGTGCCGTTGGTGCCATCACCCCCGTTGCCTCCGGCAGAGCTATTGTTTGGGTCGCACGATCCCGTCGAACCGCTGGCTCCCGATGTGCCATCCGTTCCATTCATTCCATCTGTTCCCGATGATCCGTTGGCCCCATTGAAATTGGCTGCAAATGGATAGTCGTAACGCACGGGGACGGAGAGTGTTGCGTGCAGATCGGGGTGGCTCGGGACGGAAATCTCAACCTGCCCGGTCTTGCCGTCGCTCTTGCGCGGGTCGTGCGGCAGGCTGAGCACGCCCTTTTTGTTCACCGTTACCACGCTGGTTGTAACCGTGAGATCGGACCAGAGAATCTTGCCTTTGCCCTTGCCCTCGGTCACCCACGTCTTGCCCGTCGAATCCGTGAACGTCACCACCATCGGCGAGCTCTCTCCGGGAGCAATAGCCGGGCCATTCGGCAAGCTCGCTTCAATCGTTGTAACCGGCAGCTTGGCCAGATGCACTCTCATCTTTAACCCAACCTTGATGGCTGTGCATCCCGTCAATCCTATAAAAGCCGCCAATCCCAATGCCCTGATGCCTGTCGACCGCCATGACCACGCATTTGGTTTGTTCATCGATGATCTCCGTTCGAGCACACAACGTGCTCCTCACCAGATTTCCGTTGAAGCGACTATAGTTTACGCGCAACGCACAGATCGCCAAGAACCTCGATCCATCTTCGGCTCGTCTCCGTTTTCTAAATGCTCGTGTCCAATTGGACGTTGCGATCCGAATGCAAGTTGCGGAACCGGAAAGAAAATACTGGGCCGGCTCTCCGGCGCCGCTCAGCCTAGCGCAAGCGAAGGATCGGCACTCAGATCCGGTGGAGCGAATTCCTGCTTGAGGAATCGCGGCCACGCGGCGGCCGCAATCATGGCCGCGTTGTCGGTCGAGAGCGCGAGCGTCGGAAACAGAATCCGCACGCAGCGCGAAGC
>JBAWFY010000322.1:0-2606 GCA_049592335.1 Occallatibacter sp. | reverse complement strand
GGACTGAGCTGGTCCCAATGCGCGTTGACGAAGAGCACGACTCCGCAGGCCAGCAGAATGGCGCCGAGAATGAGGCCGGTGACGACGAGCCATTTGAGGCTGGCAGGCGTGGCCGTGGAATTGGCTGTGGCCGGAGCGCCGGGCTGCGCGGAAGTTTGAGCGGCGGCTTTTAATTCGTGCGCGCGGATGCAGGCGGCTGTTTCCGCATCGAGGATGCCGGCCGTTTGCCAGCGTGTTAGCTGCGATTCAAGGTCTTGCATGATGAGTTGTCCAACATCATAGGCCGCGCGGATTGCGCGGTAAAGGGGAAAGACACGCACTACGGATGAAGAGCAGAAATTAGCGGTCGCCGATGTTGGGCGCGGAGAGCTCGGACGCTGTTATCGGCAACGTGACGCGGCGTGCTTTGATATCGCGCATGGGCGGCTGGCCGAAGAAGCGGCTGTACTCGCGATTGAACTGGCTTGCGCTTTCGTAGCCGACCTCGAAGGCCGCGCTGGCGGCGTCGAGGCCATCGTTCAACATGCGTTCGCGCGCCACATGGAGGCGCAACTGCTTCTGGTATTGAATGGGGCTCATGGCAGTGAGCGAACGGAAATGGTGATGCAGCGTAGAGACGCCCATCTGCGCCATGGTTGCCAGTTCTTCAACGCGCAGCGGCTTGGCATAGTTGATGCGCAGCCACGAAACAGCTTTAGCCGTGCGATGGCTCTGCTCGCCGAGCGTGGCGATCGAGCGTAGATGCTTTCCCTGCGGGCTGCGCAGCAGGCGGTAGACGATCTCACGCTGGATGAGGCTGCTCAGGAAAGCGATGTCCTGGGGTGCGTCGAGAAGATCGATGAGCCGCGAACATGCGCTGAGAAGTTCGAGCGTGGTAACGCCGACGGCCATGCCGCGTGTGTCGGCCGACTCCTCGGGCGATGGGAACTCTTCTTCGCTGAGAATCCGGCGCACTGTGGGCATATCGAGCCGGAGCAGCAGGCCGAGCATGGGTTTTTCCCGCGTGGCTTCTACCACCTGGCTCACAACCGGCAGGTCGATGGCAGAGATGAGGAAGCTTGATGCATCGCAGAGATAGGACGTCGCGCCCAAATTGATGCGCTTCTTGCCCTGCACGAAGACAACCAGCCGGGGCTCATACGTCGCTGAAGAACAGGGCGTGGGCGTGGATTGGCGGTAGAGGCTCAGACCCGGCACTTCGCTTTCGAGCACGCCTTCGCCGCTAAAGCGTGCGGCGATTTTACGCGCAAGCCCGGCGCGCGCGTCAATTACAAGACTTCCCGCCGCACGTTGATCGTCATTTGGGTTCTTCCGGCTGGCTACGCGCAAGCTACGCTCCTCAATTTCAGCCTACGACGGAACCAATACGTTTGTGCATAAAAATCTGCGCGACGGCAGAAATAGGCAAGAAAAAAGCAGAATCGGGATACCGCTCTAACTCTGAATTTCCGTAATGTGATGAGAAAGAGTTCGGTGCGGCCGCTTCCTCTGCCGCGCTTCTGCATCTGAAAAGTGCTCGCCAGCAACCCTGAGGTGATTTCATGTACAAATCCAAAGCGTATTCGGTGGCCAGCGCCACATCGCCATTTGTCTCCACTGCGATCCCTCGGCGCGATCCCACCGCCGATGACGTGCAGATCGAGATTCTGTTTTGCGGTATCTGCCACTCCGACCTTCACCAGGCGCGCAACGAGTGGCAGGACGTGATGCCTACCGTCTATCCCTGCGTCCCCGGCCACGAAATTGTGGGCCGCGTGACCAAGGTTGGCCCGGCGGTGACGAAGTTCAAGGTGGGCGATCTCGCCGCGGTAGGTTGCATGGTCGACTCTGACGGTACTTGCCCCGAGTGCAAGGCCGGCCTCGAGCAGTTTTGCCCGAATTTCACGCTCACCTATAACTTCCCCGACAAACACCTGGGCGGCGTCACCTACGGCGGCTACTCCGACAGCATCGTAGTGAAGGAACACTTTGTTCTGCGCGTTCCGGCGAATCTCGATCTGGCCGGAACTGCCCCGCTGCTCTGCGCGGGCATCACCACCTATTCGCCCCTGCGCCATTGGGGAGTGACCAAGGGCAAGAAGGTCGGCGTGGTTGGCCTCGGCGGTCTCGGCCACATGGGCGTAAAGTTTGCGCATGCGCTGGGCGCACATGTCGTGGTCTTCACTACCTCGCCCGGCAAAAAAGAGGACGCACTGCGCCTCGGTGCCGACGAAGTGGTGATTTCGAAGGATGCCAATGAGATGAATAAGCACGCGGGCAGCTTCGATTTCATTCTGGATGCCGTGGCCGCTCCGCATGACATTAACGCGTACATCAACCTGCTCGCCCGCGACGGAAACATTACCATGGTGGGTGCGCCCGACAAGCCTCTGCCGGTAGGCGTCTTCGGCCTGATCTTCCGCCGCCGCAGTTTTTCCGGATCGTGCATAGGGGGCATTGCCGAAACCCAGGAGATGCTGGACTTCTGCTCGCAGCATAGCCTTGTCGCCGACGTTGAGGTGATTCCTATCCAGAAGTTGAACGAAGCCTACGAGCGGCTGGCGAAGTCGGATGTGAAGTATCGCTTCTCGATCGACATGGCGTCGCTCAAATCGGAATAGTGGACC
>JBAWFY010000321.1:0-2683 GCA_049592335.1 Occallatibacter sp. | reverse complement strand
GCAGCGAGAACTGCGTGAACATAATCAGCACGCCGATCGTCACCGTGGGCGGTAGGTGCAGCACGCCGAAGCCGCCGCGCCAGACCACCAGCGCGATGGCCACCGACGAGAGCAGATCGACCGCCGGGTAGTAGAGCGCGTAGGCAAAGATCGTGTCCTTGAAGGCGATCATGTGCTGCTCGTTCACCTTCGAAAAATCGTTGTACGCGCGCTCCTCGCGGTTGAACAGCTGCACCACGCTCATGCCCGAGATGTGTTCCTGCGTAAAACTGTTGATGCGCGCGATGGCGGTCCGCACGCGGCGGTAACTCTCGCGCACATGGTCGCGAAAAACGCGCGTGACGATCAAAATCAGCGGCAGCACAGAAAAGGCCAGTAGCGCCAGCCACCACGAGATGGCAATCATGACAATCGCCATAATCGTCAGCATGAATAAGTCGTTCACGATAGCGAGAACGCCGTCGGTGAACATGTCGTTGACGGCGTCCACGTCCGAGGTAAGCCGCGTAACCAGACGGCCCACGGGATGGGCGTCGAAAAATCCCACGTGCATGCGCTGCATATGCCGGAAGATTTCGCGGCGCAGGTCGAACATGATCTTCTGCCCGATCCACTGCATCAGGAAGATCTGGACGATCTGGAAGAGGTAAGCCGAAACCAGCATCGTCATGTAAATGGCAGCCAAACGCGTCACGCCTTCAACGGGCGCGGACGGAAGCAGGCGGGCCAGGGGGCTCGCATTCGCCACCCAGTGCGCCACGGCGTTCGAGGGATCCTGCGCGGCCTTGTCGGGCGCGAGATAGCGATCCACTGCCACCATCACGAGGATGGGCCCGGCCACGTCGCAAAGCGATTTGAGGGTAACGGCGGCCGAGGCGATGCTGGCCTGCAACCAGTATGGAAAGACATAGCGGCCCAGGCGGCGGATCAGGTGCGCATCGACCACTTTGCCGACGGGTTCTTCGTCCTGCTTGCGGGGCGGCTCGCCAGGGTCTGGCTTGGCCGCAGGCTTCGTCGCGGCCTCAGTCGCGGCGTGCGCCGCGGCTCTGGGATCGGGTTGGGTTCTGGTGTCCTCTGGTGTCGCCATCGGCCGCTGGTAGGCTTACCTCTCTCATTGTACGAGGAGAGCGGAAGCCGGTCGATTGCCGCGGCAGAAGCGCAGAAACGAATCGGAAAGGCCGCAGCAGATTACTGCCGACCGATTTTCACGATCCGCTATGTATAAGGCCACGCCCGCTGAGCCCATCGATTACGGCCCGAAGGGGTCGGTCTCGGTTACCGCAGCAGGCATTTTCTTCAGCAGGTATTTGAGGGCGCGGAACATTCTCTGGGCGCTATCGGTGTCTGCTGCGCCGAGATAAACCTGCAATTGCCTATATGGTTTCGCCGGCTCCACATCGATCAGCTGCTTTTGACTGCCGTTCAAAAGCAGGATCTGTTTTTGCAAGGGTGAAACCGAATCTTCCTGGCTATCCAGGACTTGCTGATTTTCATTCCCCACCACACGCGCAGCCTTGATGCTGTTGAAGTGGCCATCTTTCAACTCGGGAGATTCGTCGTCCCAGGAGGCCGCCCAATTCTGCCAGCAACTGCCCACGCCGCTTCCATCGGCGGCGGGTTTGCAGGGTATGGTGATAGTTTCATAGTTGCCCAGGCCCACTTCGAGCGCGAGAGCATTCAAATCGAGACGATTGACCTGAGCCGAAGAGTAACGGATCTCCCATTGCGATTGCCCCGTCCGCGTTCCGCGCACCCACCACAGAATGCCCTTCGACTCCTCGATCGCAAAGTAGCCGGGCCAATTCGTGATCGTTCCCGTGTCCACGCCCTCAGGGATACGAATCTGGTCGATCGCCTTATCGATGTATTGGACGGTTTGCAGGGGAGTGAGATTCGGATCGTGGGCAGACGCGGCGCTTCCCGATTGCGCCTGAGCATTGCCGGATTGGCCATGCAGCGCGCAGGATGCGGCGCATGCCATGGCAATCGCCGCGCAAATTGCAATCGCTCTAAACCTTGACATAAATTTTCTCCATGCGAAGCCAAGGACCCAAGGGAAGCTGCTCTAAGAGCGCGCTAACGCATTGATGCAAAAGAATAAATGCGAATATCGCATGGCCTGATCCGATTGTCAACCTCAGCGCTACCCGCGGGGCGTGGGTTTCGGGGCTGACCCGGCCTCGGCCTTCGGCTCCTTGGGCTTCGGCGCGGGCCGCGAAACACCCATGCTCAGCAGCACGTACCCCAATCCCTTCTTCAGCAGTTCCAGAAATCTCATTGTTCCAGAATTCCTTTCGCTTGCATCGCCTGTCGCAAAAAGCCACGCGCGATCCTACTTCTTTTTTGCGGGCGCGGTCACCGCTCGCGGAGCAGCCGGCGGCATCGCGGGCACAAGGCCCATCACGATCGAAAGCGCTCCGGGCGGCAACGGCTTGTCGGCGTTCGCCAGCAGCAGGCTCACCTGCCAGATCTGCGTATCCGTGAGCGTGCCTTTGTAGGCCGGCATGCCCGTCAGCCGGATGCCGTTGGACACCTTCCACCAGGTCTCGCCCGGCGGATCGTCACTCACGCCCACCACGTCGCTGGTCGTATGCTTCTCCCACAGGCCCGGCGCCGCGGGATACATGCGCGGGCCAAAGTGCCATGTGCCACGGATTTCACGGCAAGCCTTCGAACTTTGGCC
>JBAWFY010000320.1:0-1609 GCA_049592335.1 Occallatibacter sp. | reverse complement strand
CCATGGGACAGGACCATCCCGTACCCGGCGACGACACCAAGCAGGCCACACTGACCAACGGCTTCATTTTCATCCAGAAGCCCGACGGCAAACTCCAATATTACGTCCAAGCCGGCGTTTACGACTTCCCCACATTCGGTACGCCTTTTGCAAACGCGCAAAACACCGTCAACCTCTTCGGCCCGGTTCCGGTGGCGTATCTGAAACTGGCGACCGGGAAGACGACCACCTGGCAGGTCGGCGCTCTGCCCACTCTGATGGGCGCTGAGGGTGCCTTCACCTACCAGAATATGAACGTGTCGCGAGGCCTGCTCTGGAATCAGGAGAACATCATCAACCGCGGCGTGCAGGTCAATCAAACCATCGGTAAATACTTGACTGCTTCGCTCAGTTGGAATGACGGCTACTACTCTGACCGCTACAACTGGCTCTCCGGCTCTCTGACTTATACCAAGGGCGTTAACACTCTCGTTTACGCCGGCATGGTCAATGCAGGCCAAACCGGCTATTCCACTGCGGCGACCCCGCTGGTGCAGAACAACAGCATGATGCACGCTGTCATTTACACCTACACCAAAGGCGCATGGATCGCCACCGGCACATACCAGTACAGCAAGGTTCCCACGAACCCCAGTATCGGCATTACCAACGGCGCCTCCAGCAATGGTTTCGGCATCTATCTCAGCAAGGCCTTCAAGAGCGGCTTCTCGCTTCCCGGCCGCTTTGAGTACATCGAGCAGTCCGGCACCGTCGCGGCAGGGAATGTCAGCATGCTTTATGGGCCTGGCAGCTCGGCCGTGACTATCACCGTCACGCCAACTTACCAGAAGGGTGGATTCTACTTCCGCTCCGACATCGGCGCGGTCGACACCAACAACTCGAACGGATTTGCCTTCGGCCCCACCGGAACCGATTCCAGCCAGTTCCGCGCCACCGGCGAATTCGGCTTCATCTTCGGCAAGAACACCCTCGAACACTAACCCCGATGGGCGCGGTTTACCCGAGGGAATACCGCGCCCATCTTCGCAATTGGCTTGAGGCTCGGCACGGCCGGAACAAATTCCGGCAATCACCGTGCCACCTCGAACCAGCCGCCATCGTTCAGCTAACTCTTTCTCCGTTCTTTATTTCGTCCTCACGAACCGAACGCTAGACTCGAAATACGCTGATAGACCGGGCTGCCAACACTGCACCTGAATGGGCCTGGACTAAGCAGCACTGCACCTCGGTTCGGAGTACGCGGTAAAGAGTGCGCCACAATCAGGTTTTATTACAGAGCTCCGGGCTGCTGCCGGGAACCGAAAGACGAATTTCAAAACCTCAGGAGAATCTTCATGGCAGATACGAAAGCACCTCAAATGCAGGCCACGCTGGGTCTAACCCAGTTGACCGCAAATGCGATGGCGCTCATCGCTCCCGGCGCCTTCCTCTGGCTAACCTTCTACATCCAGGCCACCACGGGTGTTGCCGGCCAGCCATCTACCGCACCATCCATGTGGTTGGGCATCTTCATTTCCCTGCTGCTCTGCTTGGCTACCGCTGTGTCCTACGCCGAGATCTCCAAGCTTTACCCCGGCACCGGCTCCAGCTACTACTACGCCGAACAGGC
>JBAWFY010000319.1:0-4991 GCA_049592335.1 Occallatibacter sp. | reverse complement strand
TTCAGAGCCTGCGCCGCTTTATACGCGCCGGCGTAATCGCCGCCGTAGAAGAGCGCGAAAGCCAGGTTATCGGTAAGGCCCAAATCTTCGAGTTTGTCCTGACCGAGCTTCTGGTATTCGGCGATCGCGTCCTTCATATTCGCCTGGCTGCTGTAGCGGCGGCCCACGGAATCGTATTCGAGCAGAAGCGCCAGATCGGCCTGGGTGGAGTTGTCGTCGGGATCGAGTTTGATGGCAGCACGATAGGCTTCGGCCGCGCCCTCAAGGTCGATGCCCGGCCGCATCTCGCGCCCCAGAATGTCGTGTTTCAGGATATCTGCCAGCGTCTTTTCGGCCAGCGCCGAGCTGGGATCGAGCTTCACAGCCGTCCGCGCCTCCGCGCGCGCGGCCTCGCCCATCCCCGCCTGCAGAAGCACGTTGGCTACCTGCAGGTGATGCACAGCCGAATTGGGGTTGGCGGCAACCAGCGCGCGATAGCTGGCCAGCGCCTCCTTCACTTTGCCATCGTGCAGGAGCGCGGCGCCCTCCGGCTCAAAGTTCAACACGATCGCAGGCCCCTCGGCCAGGTCGGCTACCTTGTTGCGCAGCTCGGTGGCTTCGGCTACGGTGTAACGGCGCTTGACGGAATCGAAGGTCAGGTGCGCGAGCACAACTCCGTTCTGACCGGTGGAGAATTGCTCGGAGAGCAGCGCCGGCCCGAGCGCGATCTTTGCATCCTGCGGCAGCCCTTTGGGCACGAATCCCGCCGGCGGCACAATGCGGTAATTCCATTCCGTGGTGAAAGGCGCATTGAACCACCAGTCGGCCGTGCGCGGTTTCTTCCGCGTGTCCTGGCCCTCCGCCTTCTTTTGCTCCTCGGTTTCTTCTTTGCGTTTGAGCGGGTCGGGCAGGGGCAGGAACAGCGAGTCCACGCGGATGGCCACCTGCGCGCCCTCGAGGCCCGTATAGCCACGCTTGGCCTTCTCGCAGGCGATGGTGAGCTGGAACGGCCGCGAGAGGTCGGCGGGATCGGAGCGGTCGACCTTGGTCAGATCGTCCGAGACATACTCCGACTTGACGTAACTGCGCAGGCTCTCTCTCGTGTCCTTATCGGGCTTGTCGGCGTAGTACGCCCGATAGCCGGATTCGAATCCTCCCTTGGGTTCAATGACCTCGACGATGTTCGCGGGACCGTTGTCGGCGAGCGTGATCTCGCGCGTCTCTGCCAGGTCATTGTCCCTGGACGCCGACTCGGGAGTTTTAACCAGCCCGGTCGTATCGGCGCTGGCGATAAGGGCCAGTCGCCCCTGGTCGCCCATCGGCAACTGGCCGAGTTGCGCGTAGCGGTCGGTGGCGTCGATCCAGAGCGGATTTTTGCCGGGCACATAGACGATGGCGTGATTGAACAATCCCATGCCGGGCAAATCGGTGGGCACATCCATGCGCGATTCCACACTGAGGAGCGCCACGTAGGCGGGAATGCCCGCGGCGCGCAGCATGGTCACCATCAGTGTGGCCTTGTCTTTGCAGTCGCCGTATTTCTTGGCCAGCGTTTCTGCCGGGTCGTGAGGAACGATCGCCGCTTCTCCGAACTCGATGCCTGTGTAGCGCACCTCGCGGTCGAGATAGTCGAGGATGGCAGCTTCCTTTTCGGCTGCCGATTTCTTGTGAGCGACGAGCGGTTCAAGAGCGGCTTCGACCGCCTCCGCGCTCGCGTGGCTGTCGACAATTTTGCTGTATTCGGCGGCAATGCTCTGCCACGATGCGCCCGTCGAGAACTCGATGGTCGGGAAGAGTACAAGTTCGGGCGGCAGATACGGGTCGCGGATATCGATGCCGTCGAGCGCGCCCACGTCGAAGGTGAGCGTGACGCGTCCGCCGTTTTCCGTGCGCACCGGCTTCACGCCGGGAAGCAACAATAAATTGGTGCGCAGCGGCAACGTGGCGGGATAGTCGAACACCACATGGCTGTGCATCACGGGAACGTCCTCCTCGCCCAGCATGATGTGCCCCACCGTGCCGGGAGCGAAGAGCGGCAGCGAATCGGTCCGGGTGAACTCCTCTTCCACCACCACGCCGGGCGCGATGGCCGGCAGCGGCGCGCGTAGCACCTTGTCGTCGCTGTAGATCTTGTAGTCGCCGCCCCGCGCCGGAGCTTCGTTAATCGTATTGGGATCGAGCATGTGCTCGCTGAAATCCGCCGCGATCACGCGGGCATGGATCACCGGCCGAAGCTCGTGCCATGGGTCCCAGCCTACCGAAAGTGAGTCCCAGCCTTCCGCGCCCTTCTGCGTCAGCACCTTATAGATGTAGTGTCCGATGTGAACCACGCGGCCGGTTTCATCGAAGGTATAGCTCTCGTCTTCCGAGAGCATGGTCACGTTGGCGCCTTCGGGCGCGGGCGCTGCGGACGCGGCTTGATAGAGAGCCTTGGGATCGAGGGAGAAGTGCGGCGCGGTCCAGGGTTCGGCCGAGTGGGGCCCGGCAGAAGCAGCACCGGCCGGAGCCGCATTGGGGGCATCCGGCAGCGACTGCGCGGGCGCTGCGAAGGGCAGTACAGCGGCGATGAAGGCGGCGAGCAGAAAGGGAAGATGAGGACGTAGATTCGAAGCAGACACAAGGCACCCGCAAATAGGATTGTGAAAACCACGGTAAACCGGACGGAGCGGATAAGCAAGCGGGGAGGCAGTGCGGCCAGACAAGGGCGCAAGAATCGGCCCGCACACATTGCCGTAAATGCCCGTCTGTCTCTGGCTTCGGTCCCGTTAACCCGTCTGGCGCACTTGCGCGGCGATCTTCCGCAACTCGGGCAGCACCTTGCCCAATGCGATCGGCGAGGCGTCGCGCTTGCCTAGAGCAAAATATAGATCGCGATAGAGCCGATAGAGCTGCTCGTAGACTGCAGCCGATTTCACATCGGGCTCGACGGTGCGCAGCGGCAGGCAGACCGCGGCCTGCGCCTCTTCAATGGTCTTGTAAGTGCCGGCAGCAACCAGCGCCATGATCCCCGACCCGAGGCTGGTGGGAATACCCGCAGGCACGAGCACCGGCTTGTTCAGCACATTTGCGTAGACGCGATTGAGAATCTCGTTCTTTTGCGGGACGCCGCCGGCGTTGATCACGCGATCGATGCGCACGCCGTGCTTGGCCATGCGCTCCAGAATGATGCGCGTATGAAACGCCGTGCCTTCGATCGCGGCAAACAGCTCATCCTGCGCGGTGTGCAGCAGGTTCCAGCCCAGCGTCACGCCGCCCAGTTCGGGATTCACGAGCACCGTGCGGTCGCCGTTGTCCCAACTCAGCCGCAAGAGTCCGGTCTGTCCGGCCTTCCACGCATCGAGTCCCTCGGAGAGCGCGACAACAGTCGTATTGGCCCTTTTGGCGATGGCGTCAAAGATGTCACCCACGGCCGAGAGGCCGGCTTCAATGCCCGTGTACTTCGGATGTACGCTGCCGGGCACCACGCCGCAGACGCCGGGAATCAGCTCGGCTTTCTTCGCCATGGCGATGATGCAAGTGGAAGTGCCGACCACATTCACCACGTCGCCTTCGCGGACATTCGAGCCGATCGCATCCCAGTGCGCGTCGAATGCGCCCACAGGAATAGGGATTCCAGCGCGCAGGCCGAGTTCGGCGGCCCATTTGGGCGAGAGACGGCCGGCGATGCGGTCGCTGGTCAGGTACTCGCCGCCCATCTTCGCGCGCACGCCTTTGAGCAGCGGATCGACGGCGGCCAGAAACTCCTCCGGCGGCAATCCACCCCACTTGGGATTCCACATCCACTTGTGGCCCATCGCGCAGACGCTGCGCTTGAGCGCGCTCACCTCAGTGACGCCCGAGAGCGTGGCCGCAACCATATCGCAATGTTCGAGCGCGGTGAGGAATTTTTCTCTTTTTTCGGGATTCGTTCGCAGCCAATGCAGCAGTTTCGCAAATCCCCACTCGTGCGAGTACACGCCGCCGCACCACTCGATGCCTTCGAAGCCCAGCTCGTGCGCCTTGCGCGTAATCTCCTCGGCCTCGGCGAAGGCGCGATGGTCGCACCAGAGGTAGTATTCGTCGAGCGGCTCCAGATTCTCGCCGACGGGAATCACGCTCGATCCTGTCGTGTCGAGCGCGATGGCTGCGACCTCTGCGCCTTTCACACCACTCGACTTGACCACTTCTTTTGTCGCCGTGGCCAGTGCGGCCATCTGGTCGGCGTGGGATTGCGTAGCGTAATTGGGATCTTCGCGGCGGCGGTGCAGCGGGTAGGAGGCAGAAGAAGTGCCGATGGGGCCTTCCTTGCTGTCAACAAGCGTGACGCGCACGCTGAGAGTGCCGAAATCAACGCCGGCGACGACCGCCATGAAGTCTCCCTTCCGGTAAACGTTTGCTGATCCGGAGATCAGAGTACATCATTGCGGAGGGGTGCGTCTTGGTGTGGCGATATCTTGTGGTCAGACATGTCGGGGATCGCGAACAATTGTCGACTCTCTATAACTTTCTTCGTAAAGCCGCTTGACCCTGCCCTTACGTCAGGGTCAAAGATATCCATGGTGAGACCCATGAGCACCTTCCGCATTCAGGAGTTCGCAAAGCTTGCCGGTGTTACTGTGCGGGCATTGCATCATTACGACCGGCTTAAGCTGCTTTCGCCTGCGCATCGTTCGGAGCGAGGCTATCGGCTCTACTGCCACGAGGATCTCGGCCGCCTGGAGCGCGTTCTCGTGTTGCGGTACCTTGGGCTGTCGTTGCGCGAGATCGCCACGCTGCTCAACGCCGCAGTTGACGGTGGCGCAGAACCGCTGGCGGTCACACTTGCGCGGCAGCAGACAGCGCTCGGTGAGCGGCGCGATGGCCTGGATCGTGTCCTGCGGGCCATTGAACATGCACAACAGCACGCGCGGGACCATGCGGAACCCGACTGGCTCCTCTACCAAACCATCCTAAAGGAGATCGAGATGCAGGAAGCCACAGACTGGACGGAAAAGTACTACAGTCCGAAGGCCCTTGAGGTGCTTCGGGAGCGG
>JBAWFY010000318.1:0-3274 GCA_049592335.1 Occallatibacter sp. | reverse complement strand
CTCTCAGGCATCCGTACGCCGCGCGACACTGGCGGAGTGTTTCTGCGCGGTTTCGGAGCCACGCACGGATCGCCAGGACGCCGAAGCAACGGGAGCGCGCTCTCGTTCACATTTGCTAATCTCCGATTCATCATCCGATCCACAATATCCGCCCACTTGCACGACCTCCATGGTCCTAGGCGTTCCCACCGGGCTTGTATGTCGTTGTAAAACCTGAAACGACAAGCTGTCACTGCAGAGGTCAAAATTCCACTTGGCCGAAGTCGGCTACGCGGACATAACCCAATTTCGGGTTGGGGAGGGGTAGCCGATTCAACGTCTCAGGTAGGCAACGGCAAACGGCCTTCCATTCGGGCGATGCGTCCTGGACGACGATGGAATCTCGATGAGTTCCGGAATCGCCGCAGCACTCATCGACCCCCTGCCCTTGTTTGAGGTTGGACCCTCAGTCACCGATTACGAGCCCAAGGATTCGCAGGGCTTCGAGCAAGTCCGGATCTTCTTCGGCAAATTTTCTCGAGTTCGGCTGGCGAATAGGGAACCGTTCTGACATGGTCCAGTCTTCGAAGATTGCCCAGTTCCCAATCGAGTGGCCGTAGCGGGAGTGGTAGAAGGCTCCTGCATATCCGAGCTCGAATGCGATCCGGCCAGCCCGCTGTGTCAATAGGCGGGGCTCAGCCCGTTCAAGCGAACTCAGGTCAATGTCCTCCATCCCAAGTTTCACCGCAGTCCCGGCCAGCGCTAATCTGAGATGACTGACCCATGCGAGGGCATAGATGTCCGCATATTCGCCTTCGACATTTGCGCTGCCAATGCAGCGGCCTTTGATCCATGCTTTGCGAACCGTGCTGAACGCCGTAAAGTCGTCCTCGCCGTTTTCCATGAGTGCCAGGTCTGCGACGAAAGAGACGTCTACGCGGAAACGCGCAAGGGTTTCAATGAAGCAACCCAGCCGTTGCGAAGACGCATACAGAACCCTGTACACACCCGCCGGATCGTCGAAACGGTTGCCGAAGGTCCGGTCTTCCTTGGCATAGGCCCAATCAGGAACCGCCCACGCATCGTCATCTCGACCGACGCGGAAAAGCGGCTTCGGGGGCCGCTTCGACTCGAGATTCACGAATTCTCTCCTAACCGCCAACGAGGAAAGCTCGCGCGGCTCCCATGATCTCCGGCGCCACGGTCTCCAGATCGTTTTCCCTCATGAGCCGAAGTGGGACGCGGTCACCGAGTTCAGGGTTCAGGCCGGTGAGCCAGGATTGGATCACGGTGGGGTCTTCTCTTTCGGCGAGCATCCGGACCAGTTGGAAGGCAAACCTCAAACGCTGTTCGGCATCACCGTAAAGCTCGCTACCGTTCATCCACCGATCGATGGCGCGCACGTCCCGGACACCGCCGACGTAGGCGGTGAGTTTTCGGCCGATGATGCCGACGAGCTGCTTGACGATCTCCGGGATGGGGAGGCGAAGCGCTTCACGATGCGCCGCAAGATCGGGGCGAGATGCGGGAACGGTTGCCATTGGAACCCCCTCCAAGCCTAAATATACATCAATTTACATCGAAAAAGCAGCTAAATTACACGAAAACGCCAAAATGGCCACTTAAGCTCGGTTTTGCAAGGAGCGGGCATTCGTCTCTCGACGCGCAGAGGCCACAAAGGGCTATATGTTTGAAAAATAGTCGGTTAAGTTTTTCGGACGTGGGTTCTTCAGATTTCAAGATCGATAGAGCTATCTAGCTAATTGGGAAGGACTTAGCGATAGCAATGTTCTTCGCTTTTCCTGCGCTTTTCGTCTATAACTTATTGATAATAATATAGTTATTGGTGGAGGCGGCGGGAGTCGAACCCGCGTCCGAAATCGCTGTCAGCCGGGAGAGTCCATGCTGTGTCCGATTCGATTGGTTTCGCTCCGCGACGCTTAAGAACGGACAAGATGCGCCGGAAGCTAGTCCGATTGATCTCGCTTCAGCCGCCCGGACCGAGCCGCTTCAGCCAGCCTATTAAATGACGTCCGCTCGCGGCCCACAGGCAAAGCCGCGGAGGACGGCTGCTTAGTTAATTAAGCAGCAAGTGCCAGTTCTTGGTTGGCAACTTTGGTTTTGCAGGCTGATACGAGCGCCCACCCCTCGACATGTCTCCCTTGCCGCAATCGATCCCGTCGAAACCGTGACACCCCCACTAAGAGGCACTCCTCATTCGATGAAGCAGAGCGCCGGCAGGTGCGAGCGCGGGCCGAATGGCTCGTGCTGCATCCTCTATTCTACGCCGAATCGAGGGCCTTCGAGCGCGGACCTAGGCGCAGTGTCTTTTCCCCCGGCCGCGTGGATTTAAGATTGCTCTATGCGCGTTGGGATCACTTGCTACCCCACATATGGGGGCTCCGGCGTCGTGGCCACGGAGTTGGGCATCGAGCTGGCCGCGCTCGGGCATGAGGTTCACTTCATCTCCTACTCACAGCCCTTCCGGCTGAACGGGCGCGACGACGGCATTTTTTATCACGAAGTTCCCGTCTCGAGCTATCCGCTTTTCGAGTTTCCGCCCTACGACCTGGCGCTGGCCTCGCGCATGGCGGAAGTGGCCGAGTACTACGCGCTCGATCTGCTGCACGTACATTACGCGATTCCGCATTCGGTTTCGGCACTGCTGGCGCGACAAATGCTGGCCACGCGCGGCCGTCACCTGCCCTTCGTCACCACGCTGCACGGCACCGACATCACGCTCGTCGGTCTCGACCGCAGCTATCTGCCCATCACGCGCTACGCCATCCAGGAGAGCGATGGAGTAACCGCCATCTCTAACTACCTGCGCGAGAAGACCATCGCCGACTTCAACGTCACGCGGCCGATTGAAACCATCACCAATTTCGTCAATTGCGACGTTTATACGCCGACCGAAGAGCCAATCCAAAACGAAAAAGCGCATGAGCGCCGCAGGCATTTTGCGACGCCCGGCGAGCCGATCCTGATGCATCTATCGAATTTTCGACCGGTCAAGCGCGTATGCGATGTGGTGAAGGTGTTTGCGCTCATGGCCCGCGAAATTCCCGCGCAGCTGGTGCTGGTGGGCGATGGACCGGACCGCTCGCAAGCCGAGTGGCTCGCTCACGATCTCGGTATTCACAGCCGCGTGCACTTCATTGGCAAGCAGGATCGCGTCAACGAGCTCTTGGCGCTAGCGGATCTGTTTCTAATGCCGAGCGAGTTGGAATCCTTCGGCCTGGCTGCGCTTGAGGCCATGGCCTGCAAAGTTCCGACGATTGCTACAAACGTAGGC
>JBAWFY010000317.1:0-6729 GCA_049592335.1 Occallatibacter sp. | reverse complement strand
CCACTCCATCCCGCGCCTCAATCGCATCCTCTTTGCCGACGCCATCTCCACCATCTTCGGCTCGCTCGTAGGAACCTCCACCGTCACCAGCTATGTCGAATCCACGGCCGGCGTCGCCGCTGGCGGCCGCTCCGGCGTAACCGCCATCGTCACCGGCCTTCTGTTTCTGTGCGCCGTGGTCGCAGCGCCTTTCATTGGAGCTGTGCCCGCAGCCGCCACCGCGCCGGCCCTCATCCTGGTCGGCTCGCTGATGCTCTTCGCCATCACCGAAATTCACTGGAACGATCCACTCGTCGCCGTCCCCGCGTTCCTCACGCTGGTTCTGATCCCGTTCACCTACTCGATCGCCAACGGCCTCGGCTTCGGCATCATCGCCTGGGCAGTCCTGCATTTGCTCGCCGGTAAAGCGCGCCGCCAGGACTGGCTGCTCTACCTGATGGCAACCCTTTTTCTCGCGCGCTTCATCTACATCGGAGCAAACTAGCATCTGCTACCATGTGCTCGACCCTCCGACAGGAGCCATCATGCACTGGTACAGCTTTCTCGCGTACTTCTTTGGCGGAGCATTTCTGGCCAACAGCCTGCCCCACCTCATCAACGGAGTCTCGGGCCGCAGCTTCCAGAGTCCATTTGCCAAACCACCAGGCAAAGGCCTGTCCTCGCCGACCGTGAATGTGTTGTGGGGATTCTTCAATCTAGCGGTTGCCTACCTGCTCGCGGTTTGCGTGGGCGGTTTTGGCATTCACGATCCTTGGCAGGTTGCCGTCGTGGGCGCGGGAGTTCTGGTTATGTCTCTCATTCTCGCCCGCTCCTTCGGCCATTTCCACAGCTCGGAGTAGCACCGAACCTTCGCGTTCTTCGCGAAAGAATGGGAAACTAAGAATGCCGGCCATTCCATCTTTGGAACCGCGCACACAATGAAATCCATGCGCATCTCATCCCGCTTTCGCTCATTCGTACTCTTAGCTCTCTTCGCCGCCGCAACCGCCGTCTTCGCCGACGACACCTACCGCATCGTCCACACGTATCCTCACGACCCCAATGCCTACACGCAGGGCCTCGTCATCGTCGACGGCCATCTCTACGAAAGCACGGGCCTCAACGGCCGCTCCTCGCTGCGCATGGACGATCTCACCACCGGCCACGTGCTGCAATCCGCGCCGGTCATCCAGCAATATTTCGCCGAAGGCCTCGCGGCATGGGGCAGCACGCTCGTCCAGCTTACCTGGCAGTCGCACGCGGCATTCGTCTACGACCGCTTCAGCTTCCGCCTGTTGCGCACCTTCCACTACGATTGCGACGGATGGGGCCTCACCTCCGATAGCAAAAATCTCATCCTCTCCGACGGCACCGCCGAAATTCGCTTCTTCGACCCCACGACTTTTCGCGAAGTCCGCCACATCTACGTCAGCGATCACGGCCAGCCCGTCGACCAGCTCAATGAGCTCGAATACATCCACGGTCAGATCTACGCCAACGTCTGGCACACGGACCGGATCGTGCGCATCTCACCCATCACCGGCCAGGTTCTCGGCTGGATCAACCTCGCTGGCCTGCTCCAACCCGGCGAAGTCACGGACCCCGAAGCCGTTTTAAATGGAATTGCGTATGACGCTGCGCACGATCGCCTCTACGTCACCGGCAAACTCTGGCCCAAACTCTTCGAGATCAAAATCGTGCCCGCCAAAGTCAAAGTGGTTCCCGTTCACCACGCAAAATGACGAGTAACTCAACCAAGCAAAAAATGGGCCCACACCCTCGCGACGTATCTGTCTTTGTCGCTGCGGTGGGATAGCACAAACTTCAATTTATCCTCTCGAGCCCGCCACAACTCCAATCCCAACTTCAACCCTTCACCCAAATCCCAACGGCCCTCGATTTCGTTCTTCATGCCGTCAGGATCGGTGCGCAATCGCGGGCGCCACGTCGTTGGGAATCGCAATGCAGTTCAGGGTTTGTGCTACGCTTGCGGCTATGGAATTCACCTACAGAATTTCTGAGGCCGATTATTTGGCTGCCGTCAAGCTGCGCCGCCGTTCTGTTGGCAGAGGCCCTCTCAAACTGTTCTTAGCTTGGCTGTGGATCTTAGCATTTCTCATCATGCTGTGGTTCACGGTCCTGCTTTCCGTATGTCACAGTGCCGCCAACTCTAATTCTCAAGTGCAGACAGCAAGCGATTCCGACAATTCAGTCAGCGCCGCGCCATCGGCCAAACCGTCAGTTGCCTCTCTCTTGATTCTTCGCACCGCCGATTTGCTTGTCCTAGCGTGGTTCCTCTATCCCTGGCTCGTGATCTTCCGTTCCAACGGATCTGCCAGATTTCGCAAGTTGTATCGGCAAAACCCGCAAATGCAGGGTGAAATCACAATGAACATCTCACCGGAGTCGTTTTCGTCGCACAACTCGGTGGGAACCAAGTCGCAAGCCGGCTGGAACATTTATGACCATTGGATCGAATACGAGAATATGGTTTTGCTCGTCAGGCGCTCCGGAGCTTATGCCGCCTTGAACATTGCCGCCCTCACTGAGGCTGAACGCGCAGAACTGCGCTCCATCCTTTCCGCGGTACTCCCTCGCCAGATAAGGGCAAAGACCAGGTTGAGGAATTTCGGATCAAGAGTGATGCCACTGTTGAAACGCAGGCTTCGCGAATTCATCCATGGACAGGATGACCTGGGCCCTGGTGATTCTTGACATTGACCGGCTTTCCCGGTCCCTCGCTCTTGGGACCTTGGATTGCCCGAACCGATCTCATCTCGGTCGTTCTTACCAAATCGGAACAACCCAACCAGCCCCGCAGTCCATCACCGTTCATCTTCATTCCCCCCGCGTATACTCATCCGCAAAGGTCCTTCTATGGATCCATCAGTCCTCTTGCCGAGTTCCCTGCCCAACGTGGCCCTTCTCTGGACCATCGCCCTCGCTTTCGTTGGTTATCTGGTCACGTTCTCGAGCAACCGCATGATGGCGCGCCGCGCCGACCGGCTCCGTCTTGTCAATCAGCGCCTCAATGAGTTCTATGGCCCGCTCTACGTCGCCACCGTCGCCGGCAACATCGCCTACAAGGCGCTGCTGGCCAAGCAAGGCAAAACCCAGTGCCACCCCATCCGCGACGAGGATCTGCAGGAGTGGCTGCTATGGATGAAATCCATCTTCATGCCGCTGAATGACGTGCGCGAAAAGATCATCATCGAAAACGCGCACCTCATCGTCGAAGAAGAAATGCCGCAGTGCCTTCTCGACTTCGTCACCCACGTCGTGGGCTACAAGGCGCTGCTCTTCAAGTGGGCCGAGGGCGACTACACCGAGCGCCGCTCCATGATCGGCTGGCCGCCCGAGTTCGACATCTACGTCGAGCAGTCCTACCGTGCCCTCAAAGCCAAGCAAACACGCCTGCTCCACAACGCTCTCTGGCGCGCCCGGCGCAAGCTCTTCAAGCCAAAGGCTCGTTAGCGCAGTACGCAATCATTCGCGGAACCGTAAATCTATCTAAATACAAAGACCGTTACCTTAGTCACGGTATTTGCGTGACCTTCACCTTCCCTTAACCTTGGGCATAGGATACTTTGCAGCAAGGCGCATCATAAGCGCGTTTCCCTTCCGCATGTTGCAGTGCTAACTGCACTCTTGTCGTTTCTTCCCCCGATTCGCTGTAAGCAGCCCTCCCCAACCAAGCTCTCCGAGCTTCTAACTGCCTCGTCTCGCGTCCTCCGAGAGAGGATGCGCCTCGACGGATAAGGAGATACCATGCTCACTCGAAAGAGTTATGCTGGAGCGATCTTCGCTCTGGTCATGATGTTCATGTGGAATAGTGCGTCTGCGAAGGCGCAAAACGCGTCAATCTCGTTCGGTACCGGCCTCGGCGAACTTACATATACGACCTACACGAGCACGGATACCTGCTACATCGAATGGAGCGAGGAATACACGGTGCCTTATAACTACTCCGTCACCAGCTACTCCGGTTTCAAGTACACGCCCCCGAGCACGACCGGGCTTGCCGCCGTCTCCATTACGGGAGGTTTTAGCTTCATAGAGTTTTCCGGTCCCGCCGCGGGCAGCGGACTCTCGGACAGTTGCCCCACCAGCACCCCCATCGGCGGGTCAACCCCGATCACTTATAAAGGCACAAACAGCAACTACGGATACACAATTACCCTCGATGATCCGTATGGCGAGCTGGGGGCATCGTTCAGCCTCAATGGCACAGCCGGCTTTATCACGCCGAAATACGTTGTCATGGGAGTCACATACGCGCCGCCGGGCGCCAGCAGTTACGTTCAATACACGAACACAACATCGGTTGGCAACACGACCACGATCAGCAACTCATTTAGTAACGATGCCGGTTTTAGTGTCTCGGACTCGGCGACAGGGAATATCCCCGCGGGATGGTTCAATGGAAGCTTCACCATTACCGCGACCGAATCAACCGATTACACGCAGGGGTCGAGCAACTCGACAACTAATACGCTCACCAAAGCGACTACAGTGGCATATAAAACGAATGGAACCCCTACTGAAGCTCCAGTGAACAGCGATTACGACTATATCTGGATCTGGGTGAACCCAGAGCTGTTTATTACTTACACGGCTCCGTTCTCAAGCTACCCAGGATATATCAAGATGACTGGTTATGGGATGGATCCAAACGATCCTGTAACCGGCAAGCCCCAGACGGGCGTGACGTATACAGCCGGGCCGGATGTGATCGAAGTCCAGGTTGGCTGCCTCAACGGCCACTTTAGCTGCCCGAGCGATCTGGTATGGAATAGCGGTGAAGCACCGGGCTCTTTCGTTACGTCGGGCTTGCTCGCTCGCACCTGGCAATCGACTGCCAATGGATATAACTGGCCCTCCGGAGAACAATCCGGCCTCTCGTACGATGACGTGTGCGCAATCCTCAACATCGATCCTTTTGCGGTCACTCCGAGTCAGTGCCCCACAAAGAACGACTACACAGCGCTCAATTCCCTGCCGTCCACAAGCTCCGACGGGCGGTTCTCGAAGCTGGCATATCCGCCAAATCCTGTCCAGTATCCGGTGGGCGGAGGGAATGAGTCTTATAACATGGTGCAATCGGATACCCAGAGCCAATCTACGGGCAACTCGAGCCAGATCAAACAGGCATTTAGCGTGGCGGAGAAGTTTAATACTTCGGCATTCTGGGGATTGGTTTCCAACACCATCACCTTCAAGGAATCCGATACCCTTACCTGGAATTACTCTTCGCTGAATACAATTACCACAACAACAACTTTGACGGATGCATTGTCGATTACAGGTCCACCCACCACACCGCCTTATCCTGCCGGCCAACCTGTCGAATTCATTGGCTATCAGGACAACACCTTCGGCACGTTTGCCTTTATGCCTGTAGACTACTGCCCATCCGGCAGCATCATCTGCACCCAATAAGGCTCGCGCAGGTTCATCAAGCCTAACCTGCCAACCGGCTTCCCCACCCTCGGCGCATTCTTGTTTTTGCGCCTTGGGTGGGCGCGCCGGCCCTGATCGGCTCCGCGCTCGATCAGGCATCTGCGGAGCGCGCTCCAACTGCGCGTTCAAAGCCGAGCAGGCCCGCCTGCACAACGCCCCTGGAGCGCCTGGCGGCAAATCCGGGGAACTCAACGCCTTCGCGCCTCTTGGCCTTGCATCCTACAATGGGATCGGAAGTCCTAACGATTGAGGAGAAACATGCCGCTTTCAGGAGAAGCCATCCGGCTGATGAATTACATCGACGACGTTGCGGTCACCCTGCGCAGGGTGCTGGCCGTCGTTCCTACGCTGTCCGCCGAGGAGCGGACCAGAGTGGCCGAGCATTTGACGGCCGCGCGCCCCAGCGTCGAAGAAGTGGCTACGGCCCTTGCCGCCAAGTAAGCGGCAAGTTTCGCGCGCCCGTTCGTGATTACCGTGGCCATCATCGGTGCCGGCCCTCTCGGCCGCTGGCTGGCGCTGGGCGCGGCCCGCGCCGGTTTTCGCGTGCTGCTGGAAGACGTGATGCCCTCCAATCTCCATCACGCGTGCGAATCGATCCGGGAGGAGCTCGGTCCCGCCGCGCTGCCCTCGGTAAGCTTCGTTTCTTCGATTGAAGATGCGGTGCGCGAGGCCGACCTCGCTATCGACTGCGTTCCCGATGAACTCGAATCGAAGCTCGAGATTCTGTGGCTTCTCGATCGCATGGCTCCGCCACGCACGGTCTTCGCTACGCCGACGACGAATCTTTCGATTTCGGATTTAGCCGGCTGCACTTACCGGCCGGACAGGTGTGTCGCCATCGTCGCCGCGCCCGCCGATCTGGCAGCTGGCGCTGGGCCGGACATCACGCTGCGCGCTGCTCCGCTCGCAAGCGAGGAAGCGATCGCGCTGGTATGTGATTTCTGGGCGCAACTCGGGTTCAGGCCGCTCGTTGAGCGGAGCTAGCCCCGCTCGCTCCGCTTAAAGCCGACAGATCAGCAGTTCGCGCTGGTAAATCATCTCCGGCGGCAGGTGATCGTGCACGTCGATGAACAGCTCCTCATGGCCCAGAACCTCTTTGCGCCACGCCGCGCGGTTCACCTCCTGCATCTTCTCGAAGTCCTCGCGCGAGAAGTCGAGTCCTGTCCACTCCATGTCATCGAAGTGGGGCGTCCAGCCGATGGGCGTTTCCTTGCCGCGTACGTGGCCGTGCACGCGGTCCACGATCCACTTGAGCACGCGCATGTTCTCGCTGAAGCCGGGCCACAGGAA
>JBAWFY010000316.1:0-4488 GCA_049592335.1 Occallatibacter sp. | reverse complement strand
TTCCCGGCCGGCGAAGGCGCTGACCAGCATGAGCAGGCTCGATTGCGGGAGATGGAAGTTGGTGACGAGAGCGCTGACGAGGCGGAATTCGAAGCCGGGCGAGATAAAGATGTCGGTGGTGCCAGAGTGGGGCTGAATCGCAGCATCACCGGCCGCGTGTGCGGCGGATTCGAGGGTGCGGACTACGGTGGTGCCGACGGCGACTATGCGTCGCTGCTCTGCAGCTGCGGAGTTAATTGAGTTGGCTGCCTTAGCCGAGATTGTGTAGCGCTCGCGATGAAGACGCACTTCGTCGACACGCTCGACGCGGAGGGGCGCGAAGGTGCCGAGGCCGACGTGGAGGGTGACGCGGGTTATTTCGATGCCTTTGGATGCAAGTTGTGCAAGAATCTCGGGCGTGAAGTGCAGGCCGGCGGTAGGCGCGGCGACTGAGCCTCGTTCCTGCGCGAAAACCGTCTGGTAGCGGTCGCGATCGGCGGTGGCGTCGTCGCGATGGATGTAGGGCGGAAGCGGGACATGGCCAATGCGGTCGAGAATGGCGAAGAAATCTCCTGCGGCGGATGGATCGATTTGCGCGAATTCGAGCAAACGCTCGCCGTATTCGCCGCGTTCGAGAACTTCTGCTTCGAGGGCGATGGAGCCATCCGCTGCGGGGAAAACCAGACGCTCGCCGATGGCGACTTTGCGGCCGGGGCGCACGAGAGCGCGCCACTGGTTCGGGCCGGCGGGTTCGGTCAGCATGACTTCGATGCGGCCCATTGGCTTCTCACGTTCGCGGCGCAAAGTGCGGCGGGCGTAGAGACGCGCGGGGATGACGCGGCTGTCGTTAAGGACGAGGAGGTCTCCTTGCCGAAGATATCGTCCAAGACCAGAAAAACAATCGTCGCGGATCACGCCGTTCTTGCGATCAAGCACCAACATGCGGCTGGCGCCGCGCTGGGCAGGCGGCTCCTGCGCGATGAGCTCTTCGGGTAGCTCGTAGTCGAAATCTAGTACGCGCAAATTAGTCATTGTTCAGTGAAGTGTTCTTCAGGGGCTAAAGCCCTCATGCAATTTGCGAATGTTCGGCACGACTAAAGTCGTGCCCTGACACTTCGTACCCCAGGATGCATTTTCTCAGCACGACCATGACGCGATCACTGTGTAAGCTTTCCGAAGTGTGCGAGAGCTTGCAGTCGGGCGCGCTCGATGGCGGCGTTTAGCTCTTCGCGCTTCAGTTCAAGCTGACTCTCGGGAAGATTGAGATCGGCGGGGAGGATGGTCCAGCGCGCCCAACTGACGGCGATGCGCGTGAAGGGTTTGGGCACGAGGAAGCGATCCCAGGAATTTACAGCCCATGCGTGCTCGGGCTGGAGATGAAATGCGCCGATGCGTGCGCCAGTAAGATGCGCGAGCTTGATGGGGCCCATCTTGGTGCGGTAGACGGGGCCGCGGGGGCCGTCGGCGGTGAAGATAGCTGGACCGCCGGACTTGAGGGCCTGTTCGAGACCGAGCAGGCCTTCATAGCCCCCGGTGGAACTGGAGCCGCGCACGGTTCTGTAGCCGAACAACGAAAGAGTGTGCGCGATGAGCTCGCCATCGAAGCTCTGGCTGACGATGATGGTGGCGTGTGTGCGGCGGAAGTAAAAAGTGCAGGGAAGTACGCACTGGTGCCAGAAGCAGAAGATCTCCGTACCGGCGCCTTCGCCCTCAGGCAGCGGCGTTACGCCCTCCTCGGCGACGAGCTCGAAGCGCCAGGTGCGACCGACGACCGAGAGCAGCACCCAGACGAGGCGCGGCACGATGGCCAGCACGAGGCGCTGGCGAAGCGTGAACGGAGAGCGTGCGCTACGGGTCACTCAATCGATTTTATGGTCCCGGGGCTGACGAAATGGAACGAAATTCAGGACGACATTGTGGCGTCTGTGTCGAAGACAAGAGTAATGACCGCGTGATAAAGGCCGACGAAAGGCGAAATCCGACATCGTTACTGGAGCTGCTGGATGGAGTGCGAAGGTTTGCCCTCGTTCAGCCGCCGTGGACATCTCGGATAGCTAACAGCCCATCTACTCAGAAGGCATGGTCGATCGAGGCGTCAAGCTCCGACGGATTCGTCAGGTGCAACGGTGCCTTCGATGCGTTGACCGGTGCCCGACCAGGCGTTTCAATACCTTTTCCATGCGGAGCTATTTCGATGGCATCTCCCCAGCGCGCCCTTTTTCCCAATCCCACGCCTCAGTCGCGGGTTTCGATGCGCGTCAGACGGCGTCGTCCGCGGTTTCTATGGTGGTGGGCTTCTGTCGCCTTCATTGCAGGGGCGCTTCTCTGGTACTTCACGTTGGGTTCGGAGAACCAGGGAAACCCAGATCAGAGTAGCCACAGCAATTCCTATTCGGCTGCGTCCCTCGTTCGCTCGCTTAGCAATCTGGACGCCACGGAAATCGGATAGGAATGGTTCAGGCGATTGCGTACGCCATTTCTTTCAGAATCTCTTCGGCTGCGGTGGCGGGCTTGGCTGCCTGCGTGATGGGCCGGCCTACGACGAGGTAGCTCGCGCCTGCATCGAGAGCCGCGGCGGGAGTGGCGAGGCGCCTTTGATCGCCGGCGTCCGCGCCTTCGGGACGAATTCCTGGGACAACAAGAACTCCTCCGGGGCCCGTGAGCGCGCGCAGGGCAGCGACCTCCTGCGGCGAGCAGACGAAGCCGTGGATGCCTGCTTCGAGGCCCATCTTTGAGAGCAGCGCGACCTGCTCGGCTGCAGTGTGGTCAACTCCGGCGGATTGCAGTTGCGCGGAATCCATGCTGGTGAGGACGGTGACGGCGAGGAGCTGCGGGGGATTGGCGATGCCGTCGAGCGCGGCGCGGGCCGCCGCGAGCATTGCCGATCCGCCAGCCGCGTGAATGGTCATCATGCGCGCGCCGAGCGCGGAGGCCGAGCGCACGGCTCCGGCTACGGTGTTGGGAATGTCGTGAAATTTGAGATCGAGAAAGACGGAGTTGCCGCGCGAGGCGAGTCTTTCAACGATCGCGGGGCCGGCGGCGGTGAACAGCTCCAACCCAACTTTGAACCATTGGCAAGTGCCATCGAGGCGGGCGACCAGGTCCTCGGCTGCGGCGGCGTTAGGCACATCGAGCGCGACGATGAGACGGTTGCGCGCTTCCGGCAACCGGTCGAGCGCGGGAGGACGATCGGAGGCGAAAGAAGGGTTGAGCCGCTCGGGGATGGGCATATTGAGATGCTAAACGATGCGCGTGTGCAAAAAGTTGCGCGCGAGCGCCGCGTTGACACGCAGGAGTTTACACTTCCGCGGCTGCAGGTGCAGGCTGTTTTTTTGTTGCAGGATGCTTGCGTGCGCGATTCGTGCGCTGCGCAGCGCTCGAAGGCGCCGGCCAGCGCAGTGCCGCAGAGCGCGGCGCGGAACGGGCGCGGGCGATGGCCAGTTCGGCAACCTGATCGACGATCCAGGCAAAGTGCTCGTCACCGACCGAGTGCACATCGGCGTCGGGAACAGGGTTCATGAAATCGATGGCGTGCGGAACGCCATCCTTGACGGCGAACTCGACGGAGTTCAATTCGTAGCCGAGGCCGCGGCACAATTTGATGGCGTCTTCTTCCATCTTTCTCCAGAGCAGGCGGGCATGCAGGGTCCTGGGCCGGGCCGCGTCTTTGAGATACCGCTCGGGGTGCGGAAGGCGCGGATCGTAGGCCATGATGCGGACTTTTTTCTGCCCGACGACGAAGCAGCGGAAGTACTCTGTGAACTCGACGGCCTTTTGAAAGACCATGCACAGGTCGCGGGTCTGGTCGAAGGCGCGAAAGAACTCCTCGCGGCCGCGCACCTCGTACACATCGCGCCAGCCACCGCCGTCGATGGGCTTGAGAAAGCCGTGCTCGCCAACCGCGGCAAAGACGCAGTCCCAATCGAGAGGGAATTCGAGATTGCGCATCGATTTGTCGCTGGTCCCGTTGGGAAGTTGCTTGTGCGGTAACAGCACCGTGGGCGGCACGTTCACGCCCAGACGGCGGGCCAGTGCGTAGTTGAAGAATTTGTCGTCGGCTTCAGCCCAGAAGGGATTGTTGATAACGACGGCGCCCTGGAGCGCCGCCTGCTTCAGATACGCGCGATAGAACGGCACGTCGTGCGAGATGCGATCGATAAGGACCGCGTAGCGCGGAGCCTGGCCGATTTCAACTGCGCCGGTTAGGACGAATTCGGCGCTCACACCCTCGTGATTGCGGTTGTTGATGGTTTCGACCAGGGCGCTGGGAAAACTGTTCTCCACGCCGAACAGGATGCCAATCTTCTTCATGCGCCGATCCTCCGTGCGCGGCGGCGGGGGAAATCGCCGGTTCAGCGCTCGGCAACAGTTTACAGAACGGGGCCAAGTTTCAGACGCAAATTTCAATTCACGCTTGCGGCGCTTCGCTCTTCCACTCCTTTCGTTTTTGCTCGTTCCTTGCTGCCCAATTCCTATCTTCACTCTGTTTTCGGCAGCACGACGTTCACA
>JBAWFY010000315.1:0-1669 GCA_049592335.1 Occallatibacter sp. | reverse complement strand
CTCAGCATGTACGCATGCGGCGTCGCGCTGTAACCTTCAAAATGAATTCGGCTGTAATTTGGAGAGCGCCGCGCCAGTAGCTCGAACCAGCCGCGCTCGGGGCCGTCACCGACGAGATAAAGATGCGCCTTACGAAATTTTGGCGCGATCTGATCGAATGCAGTCAGGAGTTCTTCGATTCCCTTGCGAGGATTCATTCCGCAAACCGTCACGATCGCGGGTCTCGCGAGCGTCGCTGGCTCGATCTCTTTGAGGCGTGGCTGGCGCGCGCCATTCAGCGTCCGGTTCAGGACCACGCGCACCTTGCGCCGCGGAATTCCCCACGCCGCGATCGTCTTCCCAACCGATTCGCTGACCGCGATCACGCGATCCGCGAGCCCCATGAGCACAGATTGGGGATCGTGCACGTTGTGCACGTGCCCCACCAGTGCATACCTCTCGAAATGACGCCAGAACCACGCCAGCAGCAAACCAGTACGCATGTGGGCGTGAACCACGTCAGGCTGAAAGATTTGCAAATGCTTGTGAAAGAGCTGTGCCGCCCGCAAAACCCCAATGGGATTTCTCGATTGATTTAGCGCCAGATGATACACCCCAGAACGCAGGAGCAGCAGCTGGTAGCCACCGCCCGCTGAAACCACCGTCACAGCGTATCCCTGACGCGCCTGTTCCACCGCGAGATCGACGGCGGCGTTCACAATGCCGTTGCCGCGATCCGTCACGTCGTTGAGGATGTGCAGAACTCGCATAGGGATCTCCTGGGGTTCCCATTCATATTTCACGCGCCGCCTGCCAGCGCATCATTCCATTCACCCCGCTCCACAGCAGCTTCAGATCGTCGCGGTTCAGTATCAGGCTTGGCGATTCGATCTTGAGAAACACGCGGAAAGCGACAACCACAAAAAGGAAGCGCGCAATGGTCGAAGCAAGAAGCGAAACCGCGGCTCCATAAATTCCCCACCGCGGAATAAGGACCAACATCAAAGGAATGCTCAAAGAGAGCCCCAGCGCTTGCAACACCGTAACCACTCCCGGCCGCCCCAGAGCCATAAACGCCTGCGCCAGAACATAGGTCGCCCCCGAGATCACGACCTCGATGACTAAGATGCGCAATGCGCCCGCCGCCGCCACGTACTCACCTCCATAGAAGATCCGCAAGAGCGACGGCCCGGCGGCGCACACCACAATTCCGCAAAGCGCCGTAGCCAGGGCGCTGATACGTACGGCATTTCCGGTCATGGCGACCACTTCTTCCGCGGGCCGCCCAGCCGACTTCGGGAACAGCACCATCACGACCGAGGTCTGAAAAAGATTGAGCATGCGCGACAGGCTTAATACCACTACATACGATCCCATCGCGCTCGGCTCCAGCAGCCCGATCACCAGAACCTGATCGACATAAAGCGCCAGTGTACCCAGCACATCGATTCCGTAGGAACGAAGTCCATAACCCAGAATCTGCTTCATCGCGGCGCTCTGCGGCGCGCGCAGCCGCCAGGCACTAACTCGGCGTACGCGGCGGGCCATCAGCCAAAAAGCCGGTACGGACGCCGCGATGTAGGAAATTGCCGCTGTGTACGGGTTGAAGTTGTGCAGGCCAAGAAAGGCAACGAGCCCTACCAGAGTCACCGCCGGAGTCAGAATCTGAATTGCGTTGGACGCAGAAAAG
>JBAWFY010000314.1:0-4197 GCA_049592335.1 Occallatibacter sp. | reverse complement strand
TCGTCGTGCTGAGCCAGAGAACGGAGCTTCCGCCCATCTACCAGCGCTTCGGCTACGTGGTTACCAGCACGGAAGAATTCAAACTAACACGGACGCTCAAGGCGGGCGCTGAGTGCCATGGCATCATGATGACGAAACAGCTGTGAACGCGGCGCCCTTTTGAACGCCGCGCTCGGAACCTCTACGGCAACGACGGCGGTGCGTGCAGGTAGCGGCTCGCAAAATTAAGAAACGTGGGCCAGTTGGGCGCGGGCGTGTGGCCGCCGGAGTGCTGGCGGAAGGCCAGGTCGCCGGTGATGAGCGAGGTCTCAATGGGCGGAAACTCGGTGGCTCCGAGGTCCTTTTTGCCCAGCAGCTTGTAGACCGGCCCGGCCGCCACTTCGGCCAGAAACATTCCCTTGGCATCGACCCAGCCGTCGCCGGCCGCCTGTGCGCCCGCAGAGATGAAAACCGGCCTCGGGGCGCAAAGCGCGATTAATTCGTGTGCATCGACGGGTAGATCGGCGACCGTGAGCGGGCCGTCGTACTTGATGAAGTTGCCAGCCATCCAGTGGTACTCGCCGGTGCCGGCGATGTTGCCGATCTGCTCACCCCAGTTGCGGCGGTAGAGCTTGGCGCCGGCTTCGCCGCTGGAGCTGATGTAGGCCACGGCGAAACGCTTGTCGTAGGCCATGGCCACCAAAGCCGCCTTGCCATAGCGAGAGTGGCCCTCGATGCCGACCTCGTGGGCGTTCACGGCGCGATCGGTTTCAAAGTAATCGAGCGCGCGGCTGGCGCCCCAGGCCCAGGCACGCAGTGCGCCCCATTGATCGGGCTTGCGCGGCTCGCCGTGGTTGGCGAGGCCGATGATGCCCTCGGCGAGACCGGCGCCGTTGTCGGGCTGCACGCTCGTGGGAATGTATTCGGCGTAGCCCCAGCCGCGGGCCAGCACCTGCTCCTGCCACGTGGGCCCCGGCGGCGGCTTGAACTGCGGGAAGCGCTTCGCGAACATCGCCATCACCTCGGGGCTCAGGCCAAACTCCATGATGACGGGGACGGGACCGGCGGCGTTGGCCGGAGTGCTCAGCGTTAGATCGATGTCGACCGTGATCGATGGGTCGGCGGAGTTATCCACGTGGCCGACGAGCTTCTTGGTGATGACGGGAACGTCGCCGTTCTTTTCATGCGTGACGCTGACCACCTTCCAGCTGACCTTGGGCACATCGGCGGGAACGCTGCCGAGAATCTCCCAGTCGAAGAGCTCGACGATCTGCGGGCGGCGCTCGGTCCACCATATCTGTGGCGTCGTCACCGGATCGCCATTGGCCAGCCGCAGCGGGTCGGGAAGCGCAAGATGCATATCGGCTTTGGACTCGTCGTAGTTGGCCGCGTTGGGAGCGTTGGGATTCATTCCGTCGGCGCCTTCACGAATCTCCTTGATGCCGAGCAGGTCCATCATGCGCTGGTGATCTTTCTCCGAGGCGGCCTGGATGGCAATCTGTTCGGGCGTAGGTCCGGGGCGCTGCGGTGGGGGAGCGGGCTGCGCTGCCGGCGTTTGCGCGGACTGCGTAGCAGGCTGTGGCGTCGCTTGCGCAGGGGCGGATTGCGCTGGGAGCCGGTAACCCGCGGCGCAAAAAACCAAGACCAGAGCGGTGCAGGCAATGGTGCAGTAGGGGGCAAAGCGAAACCTGGCGCGGGACCTGGGGCGGGACCTGGGGCGAAACCCGGGCATGGAAAGCCTCATTTAGGGAACTCTCCCGTTATGAAATCAGCAACCGCCTCAGCATACCGGTTGGGTTGGGGACCGGCAAGGGCGGCTGTGGTTGGGCCCGGTCGCAAGGAAGCCAGGGAAGATGCGGTAAGCGAAGACCGAAGAGCACTAAACAGTTGCGCCCAGCGGCGATTCAAGGCCTGCCCCTTTGCGCCGATAAGAAGTGTGAGATTGTTCGGAAAGGATCAGCCATGTCCTGGGCGAGAAACCTGCCCCTCTCACGGAAGTTCACGTACGCGTTTGGCGTGGTGTGCGTTCTGTGCCTCCTTCTCGGCATCTACACTTTCTTGACCTTCAGCAGCATCGCGCGCAAGAGCGCGGAAGTCAGCGCCAGTCACCTGCCTTCGCTGATCCATATTGGCGACATTCGCAATGGGGTGAGCGTGGAGCGGCGAGAGGATCTGGAGCTGATGCTTTGCCAGACTTCGTCGTGCACGACGGATCACGCAACCCGGCGCCAAAAGGCCATCGCCGATTATCGCGAGGCGTTGAAGGAGATGGAGCCGCTGATCATGCCGGCGGAACAGAATAACTACCAGACGTTTGTGAGCTCCATTAAGCAGTATCAGGACGCCAGCGACAAGGCCATCGCCCTGCTCGGTGCGGGCAAAACCGGCGATGCCCTGGACCTGCTTTCGTCCGATACCATCACGGGCGCGATGAACGACGCCCTGGCGGCAACGGACAATGGAGTCCGCCTGCACGCCAGGATTGGCATGGACGAATCCGGGAACGCGACTGCGGCGAGCCACCGCGCCACATGGATCGACATGTTGGTTACGCTCCTGATCGTGGCCCTCTGCGCGCTCACAGGAATCGGGCTCACGAAGCTCACGGCGCCGCGCATTGCCCGGGTCAAGGCCCTGGCGCAGCGCCTGGCGCAAAAGGATCTGACGGCCACCGATCATGCGACTGGAACAGATGAAATTGGCCAGTTGGGTATCGCCCTGCTGGAATCGTTCGCCGTAATCCGCTCGGTGGTGCAATCGGTGGCGCAGGGTGCGGAGATGCTCTCGGCGGCGAGCACGGAGATCAGCGCGCGCAGCGTGCAAAGCGCCGGCAATGCGCGCACCGAATCGGGGAAGATCAACCAGATTGCGGCCGCGGCCCAGGAGATGACGGCGACCATCGGCGAGATCAGCCATAACGCGGAGAACGCAGCGGGTTCCAGCCGCCAGTCGGCGAATACGGCCGAGCAGGGCGGGCGCGTGATGCAGTCCGCGGCCGACACCATGGAAAGGATTGTGGACACGTCGCGGACGGTCGCGGAAAAGATCAACTCGCTGACTGAGCGCAGCCAGGAGATCGGCAAAGTGGTCAGCGTGATTCAGGAGATCAGCGAGCAGACCAATCTGCTGGCCTTGAACGCGGCCATCGAAGCGGCGCGCGCGGGCGAACATGGACGCGGATTCGCCGTCGTCGCCGGCGAGGTGCGGCGCCTTGCCGAACGCACCAAGGGCGCCACCGAGGAGATTGCGGGAACCATCCGCAGCATCCAGGAGGAGACGCAGCAGACGCTGCATGTCATGGACGAGGCTCAGCGCACGGTGGCCAGCGGTCTGGAGGAAACATCGAAGGCCCGCCAGAGCCTGGACGCGACCATCGCAGCCTCAAAGCAAGTGGAGCAGCAGATTCACCTGATCGCGACCGCGGCGACCGAGCAAACCTCCGCAGCGGGAGAGATTTCGGAAGCTGCAGGGCAGATTTCGCAATTGGCAGTGGAAAACGCCCAGGGAGCCGAAGAGGCTGTGGAAGCGCTCAAGAACCTGTCCTCGCTGGCCGCGGAGTTGGATGCCATGATCCGGCAGTTCCGGCTGGAGGGGGACAAGCAGAGCGGCGGAAAACTTGCGGGGGGAACACGTGCAGCGGCGCAACGCGGATTGCGCACTGCGCATGCCTGAACGCTCGACAACCCCTGAACGCTCAACAAACCATTGAGCGGGGCGGGAACCCAGATCTGCTGCCCCGGCGAGTGAACCTGAAATTTTTCGTCGGGGCAGCCCGCCCACTACCCATCCCGTGGCTCGTGATTCGGAGTTCGTGATTCGAAATCCGATCGACGTACCCGGCCCCTCGCGGTGGCCCACGAACCACCAATCACGACCACATCTTTTCATCTCCTTCGCACATTCCTCTGTCCCCGTCGCTTGTACAGTTATTCTGGAGTTGCGCCGCACGATGGGACTGCTCGGCTTCCAATGACTATGAAGCAGGCATGCATCCAATCGGTACGCATCGAATTTGGGAGAGAAAGCCATGAGCGCCGTACAGTATGACCTGGTCGTTCTCGGTTCCGGACCCGCAGGACAGCGGGCAGCCGTGGCCGCGGCCAAGATGGGCAAGCGCGTGGCTGTGGCTGAGGCCCGGCTGGTGGTGGGCGGCGTCTGCATCAACACCGGCACCATCCCCTCCAAAACCATGCGCGAGGCCGTGCTCCATCTCAGTGG
>JBAWFY010000313.1:0-1841 GCA_049592335.1 Occallatibacter sp. | reverse complement strand
GACGAAGACCCGGACGAGTGGGTCGGGCAGGATGAGCGTGATGGCGCGGGTGCGCGGCGAGACCTGGTCGAGCGCGGAGCGAAGAGCCGATGCGACGGCTTCGGGGGCGCGGAAATTGGGTGCGTCGAGGGAGGGGACGAGCGCGCCTTCAGGCAGAGGGGCGAAGGCGTAGACTGCGTTGGCTGAAGCGCCGCGACGCTTGGCTGGGAGCGCGGCGGCGAGCACGCCCTCGGGCGAAAGCTCGACGGCGACGGGCGGACGGGCCGAGGAGTTGGCGGCGAGTTTGGTTTTATTGAGTAGCGACGGCAAGTGCGAGTGTTCCTTTCAGTTGGCGCGGCGAGTTCAAGTGATGATTCGGGTTGAGACCAACCGCCGTTCGTGCTATCCCAGGTGCCCAAATGCCAGGCACCTGGGGCACCCATTCTTCGTGGTGTATTGAATCTTGAAAAGCAACGGTTCCTTTGATTTCTTGTTCCCTTGCTCTCTTGCTCCCTTGTTCCCTGTTTTACCGTGACGCTTCGATGAAGGTGACCTTGTTGATTTCTTTGAGTGTGGTGACGCCGCGCCTGACGCGGTCGAGAGCGGATTCGCGGAGGAAGGTCATGCCTTCGCGCTGCGCCTGGCGGCGAATTTCCGACGTGGGTTTCTTCTCGAGAATGATCTCGCGGATGGTGTCGGTGAGGTCGAGCAGTTCGTGGATGGCGGTGCGGCCGCGGTAACCGGTGCCGCCGCACTCCATGCAGCCCTGGCCCTCCCGGAATTGGAAGTTGCGCCACTCGGCGGGATCGAGGCCACTGGTGATCAGTTCTTCTTCCGTGTGGCGCGCCGGGCGGGCGCAGTACTCGCAGATGGTGCGGACCAGGCGCTGCGCCAGGATGCAGTTGAGCGCGGAGACGAAGTTGTAGGCCTCGACGCCCATGTTAAGGAAGCGGCCGAGCACGTCAACCACGTTGTTGGCGTGGACGGTGGTGAAGACGAGGTGGCCGGTGAGCGCGGAGTTGATGGCGATCTGCGCAGTTTCCTGGTCGCGGATTTCGCCGACGAGGATTTTATCGGGATCGTGGCGCAGGATGGAGCGCAGGCCGCGCGCGAAGGTGAGGCCTTTTTTCTCGTTGACGGGAATCTGCGTGATGCCGCGAATCTGATACTCGACCGGGTCTTCGATAGTGATGATTTTGTCTTCGTCGCTTTTGATTTCATTGAGGGCGGCGTAAAGAGTGGTGGTTTTACCGGATCCGGTGGGGCCGGTGACGAGCACCATGCCGTAGGGCTCGCGAATGTAGCGGCGGAAGCGGCGCAGATCTTCTTCGGCGAAGCCCACCACGTCGAGCGTGAGGTTCTTGAACTTCTCGCTCATCGACTCTTTGTCGAGGACGCGGAGCACGGCGTTTTCGCCGTGCACAGTGGGCATGATTGAGACGCGGAAGTCGATGAGGCGGCCTTTGTAGCGTACGCGGAAACGGCCGTCCTGAGGCACGCGCTTCTCGGCGATGTCGAGCTCGCTCATGATCTTGATGCGGCCGAGGATGGTGGCGTGGTGCTCGCGGGCGATGGGGGCCATGGCCTCCTGAAGCACGCCGTCGATGCGGTACTTGACGTGGACGGAATCGTCGAAGCTCTCGATGTGAATGTCGGAGGCGCGGCGCTCGAGGGCGGTGAAGATGGTGGTGTCGACGAGGCGGATGATGGGGTTGATGTCTTCGGTGTCGCTGGTGAGCTTTTCGATGGAGATGTTTTCGTCGGAGTTGTCATCGCCGGTGAGGACGTCGAAGGTGAGGCCTTCGCTGGCTTCGTCGAGGACGCGCTGCGATTGCTCTGTCTTCTTGAGCAGGTCGTTGATC
>JBAWFY010000312.1:0-10738 GCA_049592335.1 Occallatibacter sp. | reverse complement strand
TGGCACCTGACGCGTAAGGAGACGGCGGCGCGACCGCGGGGCTGAGAGATTCTCTTTACCTTTTCGCCGACAGCCGCCGCAAACGGGACTATAATTCCGGCAACTTATGCTCACGGAGAATTTGATTCCTCTATTGCTGCTCCTTCTGATTGGTGCGATCTTCGTCCTGCCCATTGTTGCCCTTGTGCGCGCGAATACGCTGGCTCGATACCTGCGCGCGGAGATGGCCGGAATCCTGGATCGCATGCGCGCACTGGAGACGCAACTGCGCCAGTTCCAAACAGGGAGCGGCGGGTCAGTGGCTGCGCCGCCTGCCGAGGCTGCACATGCGGCTCCCGGCCCGCTATCCGCGCCTTATTCTCTCCCGCCGGGTATCGATCCTCAATGGGCTCCGAAGCCGACTCCGCTTGCTCCACTACCACACAGTTCCGATGCATCCTCTGAACCGCCATGGCAACAACCGGCCGACATCCCGCCGCCCCAATTCCTCGCTTTCCAGCAGAACTCCGCGGCCACCGACGCCGTGTCGCTCGAGAGCCGCATCGGCTCGACCTGGTTCAATCGCGTCGGCATTCTGGCGGTTTTGATCGGGATGGGGTGGTTCCTCAAGCTGGCCTTCGACAATCACTGGATCGGCCCCATCGGCCGCGTGTTTTCGGGATTGCTGGCCGGCGTCGCGCTTATCGTCTGGTCGGAGCGCTTTCAAAAGCGCGGGTTCGCAGCATTCTCCTACTCCCTGAAGGCGATCGGCAGCGGCACGCTCTATCTTTCGCTATGGGCCGCGTACCAGGTGTATGCTCTCGTTCCCGCAGGCGTTGCATTCTCGGCCATGATCGCTGTGACCGCATTCAACGGCCTGCTGGCGTGGGCGCAGGATAGCGAGTTGCTGGCGCTCTATGCGATTGCCGGCAGCTTGGCGACGCCGCTGCTGGTTTCGACCGGCGGCAATCACGAGATCACGCTTTTCTGCTATCTTCTGGTCCTCGACCTGGCCGTGCTCGTGCTGGTGGCGCTGCGTCCCTGGTCGCGCCTGCTCTTTGTCTCCGCGGTGGGCACGGCGGTTTTTGTTGTTGGCTGGTGGTTTGAGTTTTACTCGCAGTGGCAGGCGCCACGCACGGCCGTTTTTCTCGGCTGCTTCTTCCTGATCTTTTCGCTGGCGCCGCGGCTGGTACATGCGCCGCTCGATGAGGGCGGATCGATGCGCGGCTGGGATGCACTGGCCCTGGTGGTGCTGCCGCTGGCCGCCGCGACGCTCTGCTTTCTCGGCTTCTATTGCGTGCTCTCATCCGCGGTGGTTGATTGGGCGGGCCCTTGGCTTGCGGTGGCTTTTGCCGCGTATTATCTGCTGCTGATGCGGCTGCCGGAGCGGGGCATTTTGCGCGCTGGCCCTCCAGCGCTTTCCCCTCTGCACCTGGCGATGGCCATTGTCTTTCTGACCATGGCCATTCCGCTCAAAACGCAGGGCAGGTGGATGACGATCGGTTGGCTGGTGGAGGGAGCGGTATTACTTTGGATGGCAGTTCGCGTGCGGTCGCTGCTGGTGAGGGCTTTCGCGCTGATTTCTCTTTTGCTGGGCCTGGGCGCGTTGCTGGCCGTCAACCCACCCGCGGCGACGCGACCATTCTTTAACGAGCGTTTCGGAACCTACTGCGTGGCCATCGCCGTTTTTGCCTTCATGGTCTGGCTGGCGGCGCATTCGCGCGACGAGGAGACTCCCCTCGCACCGATGCATTGGCCTACACTGGCCGTTGCGGGTGTCCTCATGGTGAACGCGCTTGTTCTGCTGGCTGTCAGTATGGAGATTCACAGCTTCTGGTGGTACTTGTGCTGGCGCGGTGACTACCAACTGCTCAACGACTACATGATGTACGCGCAGTTCACCTATTCGGCGTTCTTTATGCTTTATGGCGCCATGCTTCTGGCTATTGGGTTCATGCGGCGCTCAGCTTTCTTACGCTGGCAGGCGCTGGTCCTGCTGGCCGCGACTATTGCCAAGGTGTTTTTGGTGGACGTGAGCGAACTCAGCCAGGGATTCCGGATTCTGAGCTTTATCGGTTTGGGCGTGTTGCTGCTGTGCGTCAGCTATGTCTACCAGCGCGACTGGCTCAACCTGCGCGGCCGGAAAGAAGAAGCCGCATGAGATGGCTCGCCGCTCTTTCGCTGCTGCTCTTCGCGGCTCCCTCGCCGGAGATTCGCTACTTCCACTTCGAACGGCCTGTGCTAAGACCGGCGCAATCGGCCGGACAAACTTGCGCAGTTGTCGACCCAGGAGTTTTTTCCCATGCGGCGCCCGATCTCACGGACCTTCGGTTGTACCAGGAAGGCACTGAGACTCCGTATATTCTGCGTTTGGCCGCGCCCGCTGCTTCAACCAGCCAAGCCCTGCCCTTGCTTAACCTGGGCAGGAGCGGGAACCAGACGGTCTTCGATGTTGCGATGCCCGAAGGCAGCTACAACGATGTGGAGCTTGTAATCGACGGGCGCAATTTTCTGGCGACCGTTACAGTGACCGGCAGCCAAATGCAAACCAGCACTACCGAGACCAAGCTCGGCGCGTACACCATCTTCGATTTGACTCAGCAGCGGCTGGGGCGCAGCACCGTTCTGCACTTGCCGCAATCGGATTTCCGTTTTCTGCATTTCCAGATTTCCGGCTCCATCACGCCCGAGAACTTAACCGGGATATCCGTAACGAAGGCGGCGGCAAGCCAGCCAAGGTATGTGACGATTGCCCAGACTGCGGTCGTCACACAGAAGGGCCGCGACTCGGTCTTCGAGTTCAACGTGCCCGCGCTCACTCCGGCCGATCGCGTTGTGTTTGTTCCGGGAGCGCAACCGCTGAGCTTCAGCCGCGATGTGCAGGTAAAGGTGATGCCGCTTGCCCGCCGGCCCGCCAACGACTCCGGCGAACCGCCCCAGCCGATCACAACCGGCGGCGACATTCTTCGCGTGCATCGCATACAGGACGGCCACAAGATCGACGAAGAGCACCTGGCCGTCGATGCTCCGCAATTCGATTTCGATAGTCCGGCAAAGTGGACGATTACGATTGAGAATGGCGACGACGCGCCCGTGCAGATGCTTTCGATTCGAATCGAAATGACCGAGCGCGATCTATGTTTTGACGCGGCCGCCGGAGCCGCGTACACCCTCTACTACGGCGACAACGTGCTGGGGGCTCCGCAATACGACTATGCGACGCTGTTCGCTCCGGCGGCCAACGCAAGCGCTGCACAGTTGGGAGCAGAAAACGCCAATCCGGCCTATCGGCCGCGCCCCGATGAGCGCCCCTTTACGGAAAAGCATCCGGCACTATTGTGGATCGCCTTGATTCTGGTGATAGCGCTGCTTGGATTGGTTGCCGTGCGCTCGATCAAAGCCACGCAGGTCAAGTCGAATTAGCCTTTGCCGCCCTTGTGTTTTTTCGCGGACTTCTCCGTCTTTTTCTCGTCCGCCTCGTGCAGAATCGGAATCGGCGCCTTGTCCGGTCCTGTTCGCTCTACGCGCGTGTCGATCATCTGGTAGTTGATGGTGCGTGGAGATACAGGGCGGACGATGCCGGTTGCGGGATCGGCGGTGACGTTGCCGCTCGTTGCCAGCTCGAAGCTGAAGGCAGGCACGGCGCCAGCCGGCGCGTTCTGGGTGAAGACGCGCACCGGCAGATAGCCCTGGATGGGATGCAGGCGGAATGCCGTCTCGTAACGATGGTGCTTGAGGCTCCAGGTAAAGACGCGCACCTGATCGAAGTCGTAAGGCAGGCCGTACTTGGGCGGCGCAAGAACCATCAGGTATTCGGGAATCACGTGATTTTGCAGGTCGGGGTCGGGATCGTTCACCTTCGTGAGCACCCATGCGCCCACGATGCGCTGGCTCTCGGCATACTGCGCCACGTCATCGGGCACGTCCACATCGACGCGGCTCGCGAGCAGCCACCCCACGCGGCCCTCGGGATCGCGCGCCAGCCACCAGTCGTCCATCTCAGGCGGCTCGGCTTCTTGAGTGGGTGCAGGAGTGCCTGCGGACGGCGATGGTTCCACAGTCCCGAAATTTGCGTTCGCAGCGGTTCCCGGTTTTGCGTTCGCGCCGGAAACGGCTCCTGGCTTGGGATTCGCAGAGACTCCAGGCTTGGCAGACGCGCCTGGTCCGTGTTTCGCACTTGCGTCTGAGGGCACGCTTTTCCCTGGCGCTCCTGAGTTCGCCGCATGCTGCGACGGTAATGGCCCGAAAACCTCCGCGGGCTTTTTGGGGGCCGATGCGCGCGCCAGCAGTTCCACTTTGGTATTGGCGGGGAGCAGATAAAACCGCGGCGTTTCGCGGCCCGGAAGCAGGTGCATGGCGAGGTCGTCGCGCAGAGTGGCCGTGGCCGCCACGGGCGTATTTTTGGTTTCGGATGCCAGCTTTTGAAAACCCTCGTAGGTCTTCTCGTCGATGACCGCGGTCTCCTGGATCCAGCCAATTTCGTTCTTGGCGGTTTTGACGCGGAGGAAACGCCGGCCGTGCTCGAGCACCTGGAGCGGCTCCCCGTTTGAAACCTCGCACACGCGGTTTGCCACCGGAGCCACACGATCCTTCAGATAGAGAGCACGCGGAGAAGAGACGTAGACCATCTCATAGTGTTCGTGGCGGAGGCGGGCACATCCGGGGAAAAGACAGAGAGAGGCCAGCGCTACGATCGAAAAAGCAAAGACAGTTCCGAGGCGCCGGGGAGAAGAAAAGTGATTTGGCGGAGGAGTGGACACAGCTTGTTGCGCTTGCCTTGAGAATACCACCGGCGGGTTTCAGCGGTCAGGGATCAAAATGGACGCCGCTGAATACAGCCTGGCTCCGCGGCCAGTTTCGCGGAATCGAATTCGACAACTTGGCCCTCGCGGGATAGCCAATCCAAACACACGCGCCGAGGGCCTTAGGGCGCGGCAGTGACCGCAATCGCGGAATAAGTGTTGTCTTTGAGAGACAAATCCAGTTGCCCGGCGGTCGTCGTGTCAAAAACGTAAGCGCCAAGATATGGATCGCCACCGGAACTTTCCACCAGGATGAAATTGCTAGTGCTGTCTTCCGCCAAGCCCTTGGGGTTAACGCCCGCCCCCACATTACTCCCGGCGGTGAGGGCGTAGCTTGATCCCGAGGCGGAAACGGAAAACCATGCAATATTGCCAGTGCTTGTGCCGAGGGCATTCGCAACATAAACATAACCGCCGGACGCTTCAGGAAGAATGGCATTGGGCGCGGTTCCGCCGCTGGAGAGAGGCGTGGTACCCGTGTTGTCATTGAACGTGCTGTAGTCAAAAACGCGCAACCCGCCTGTGTTCGCGGTGGTGGTGGTAATTGCGTTGGTTTCGCCAATGTAGAAGAGCCGGTCTTTGGGATCCACTGCTACCGATATTGCGCCACCGGGAGAGTGAAGCACCGAGAATGACTGGATATCCGCTGTGTTCAAGGGACTTGAATTGGTGGCTGTGAATGGAATCGCGATCGTGCCCGCTTCTCCGGCGGCCACAAAAACATATTGGCTGAGACTTTGTACAACTGGGGAGATGGCCAAGCTGTTGGTTGTGACGGCTGCATTGGTGAAGCTCGGCAAATTGTTCGGCATCTGTACGCTGCGGCTGGTGTCGCGGACGCCATTCGAGTTGAGGGGAATCGCATTCACCTGAAGCCCGTTGTTCCCTGAGGTCCCCGTCGCGTAAGCGTCCACAAGCCAGGAACCGCTCGGATCCACCTGCATCGCCGAAGGCTCGTCGGCAGAGAGATTGCCACCGTTGCTAGCGCTGATGGGGTTCAGAGAGCCGTTGGATTGAATTGCGTAGACGAAGATGCCGGCCTGCGTGCCTACGTAGAGAAATTTCCCGCCAGGCGCGATGGCGATGCAGTTCGGCGTGGCCGTAGTGAATGAAGTAAGCGAATAAGGGCTGCCGGAAAGCTGCTGGAGCGTGCCCGATGAAACGTCGTACCCTCCGATCTCCGTGCGGCCAGAATCGAGAACGTAGAAATACCCACTGGAAAGGGTGGTCGAGGTGGTCGTGGTCGTCGAAGTCGTAGGAAGCGGATCCCAGAAACCTTTACATCCGCCGAGCAACACTGCGACTGCCAGTGGAACAGCGCCGTACAGGATCTTCATCGTCATTCCTCACACAAAACTCGTCAGGTTCGTGCTCGCACACTTCGAACAGAGCGTTCCGCACACACGCTCCCGAGGTCTCGCAGTGAACTCTATTCAAGAGGGTAGCGTGTTCGAGCACAACTTGTCGTGCCCCGGCGCTCTGCCCACGCATGGGCACCTTCGAGGAATTAGACGATGTCGAGCGGATTTTCGCTCGGCGGATGCCGGCCGCCCCCGGAAGGTCTCAGAGGGGTTGGCCGGCGTCACCGCGCAACTTCAATGGCTGCAATTAATAGCCGCCGTTCGGCCCATTCGTGCCCTGGGCGCCGATGGCGAGAGAAATCTGGGTTCTAGCTCCCAGTTTCAGGTTGCTCTTTGTGGAGACAAAGTCTCCCGAGTTCTGCCCCGCAATTCTGCTGTGCAAATCGATTCCCGACAACGCGTTCGTGACATCGAATGTCAGGGTGCTGCCGTCCCAGGAATCGGGGGGCGCGTTGTACATCATCTCCGCCGGCGCGACATCCTGCGTTGCAGGTGGGGTAACACCCACGATGGTGGCTTCGATGGGAATCGTTTTACCGCTCTTCAAATCTGCTTGCGTGAACCGCAATGCCAATTCCGACTTCGCGCCTTGAGGCACCGTCTCGTTCGCCACGGTTCCTACAAGAGTCGTCCCTCTGGGCAGTTCCTCGCCATTTTTCAGGTGAATCTTGCCCTTCAGTACAGCCTTGAACTGCTCGCCTGGTTGCATGTTTTTGGTGTCGATGTTCTGAGCGAGCAGCGCTTGCGCGGGAACCATCTGCGAGGCCTCGGTTGTGGCCTGGGACATGTCGGCGTTGCCGCTCTCGGAAGGCGCGGCTGCGTCCGACTGTGGGGCGGTATTTACAGTGGGAGGTTGAGCGGTGTTGTCAGATGACGCTGGCGTGCTGTTGTTGGAAGGTTGAGGGTTGGATGCCTGAGCCCGCAGAGATCGAGGAGCTGTGTAGCAGCCAACGGCGAAAGCGATTGTGACGGTAGCGAAAAGAGTTTTACTGTGCATACAGGGATCTCCTTTGGGAAAGATATTTGCGGCACAGCCAAAAGGATTGAAATGTTGCGCAAGCGCAATCTAAGTCCCTTGATTCTTATAAGGGCCGAGGGCTCAGCCATGGTCCGCGCCGGCACTCGGGTGGTCTATGCGGGGTTAGATGAAAACGGCGGGATGCGGTTTGCCTCGCGCGCAGGCTCCTGACGAGTCTCGCTGCGCTATGGTTAAAACAAATTTAGTTAGGCCAATTGTCGGATGTGGCGCGACGGCGGAAGCGCTCGTCTACGGGCTGGCGGCCCTTGAATCCGGAGTCCATCGCGTGCCAGTGCTCGATGGTTGGCTCGCCCATGCGCCAGCACAGCAGCACGATTTCATCCTCGAGGCGGAAGGGAAAATCGAGCAGGCCGGCTTCGAGATCCTTCACCTGCACCCCGATCGAATCGATCTCTGCAAGGCTCTCTTGCACGCACTTCAGATTCGACTCCATCTCCGCGCGCATCCGGGTCACGTTCGCTGAATCCACCTTCATGCCGCCGGCAAAATAAATGCGCTGCGCCAACTGGTTCAGATCCGATTCCGCAGATTGCGCCGAGCGCTTGCCCTCCATGGCGCGCTTGAGGAGCGACTCCAGCACGGGCAATAACGACTGCGCTTCTTCGAGTGTGAACATCTTCATGGACTGTGCTCTTCCGATTTCAGAATACGACGAAAGCGCAGCACAGCGTACGTGCAAAACGATGCGCTCTCAAGGTATGGCATTCACGTTAACGCGCGCGCATGCGTCGGAAAAGCTGCATTTGTGGCAATCCGTTGCAACTTTCGTTGCAGGATGCCAAGCACGTTTGCCTGAATGCGAGCGCAGCGTAAAGAATAGGGACTATGCGAATTGAGCTTTCAACAGCCCCCATTTCAGAAATTGCCACGGAACTGCTGGCCGTTCTGGCCGCCGACACCGAAACCGGCAAAGGCGCGGATGTGAAACCGCAGCTCACGCTGCTGACCAGCGACGCGCAGGTGCAGGCCGCCGCGGCCCCGGTGCTTGCGAGCGGCGAGTACAAGGCCGGCGCGAATGAAACGCTCCTGCTGCACGCGCCGGTGGGGATCGCCGCGAAGCGCCTGCTGATCGTGGGCCTGGGCAAACAGACGAAAGCCACTGCGCACAACTTCCGCGAGGCTGCGGGAACCGCGGTCCGCTTCGCCAAGCCCCGGGGAATTCGCGAGCTCGTCTTCGCGCTGCCATCGTCCGAAACCCTGCTTCGCGCAACTGTGCTCGAGGCCATAGCCGTTGCGGCAGTGGAAGGCGCGATCGTTGGCGACTTCGATCCCGACACCTATCGCAGCGATCGCAAGGACCAGAGCGTTCAGACCTTTACACTCGCCGCGCCGGCGGATGCGAACCGCGTGGCGATGGAAGCCGCCGTGAACGAGGGCACGATCATTGGCCAGAGCCAGAATTTTGCGCGCTCGCTGGTCAACGAGCCGGGCAACAAGCTCACGCCCACGATTCTGGGCCAATGCGCCGCTTTGATGGCGCAGGAAGTTGGGCTCGCGTGGGAGGTGCACTCGACCGAGAAGTTGCACGAACTGAAGATGGGAGCGTTCTGGAGCGTGGCGCAGGGGTCGGCCGAGCCGCCCGCGCTCATCGTTCTGCGCTACGAGCCGGAAAGCGTTACCGACGGTCCCATTCTCGGACTGGTCGGCAAGGGCATCACGTTCGATACCGGCGGCATCTCCATCAAGCCCGCCGACAATATGGACCGGATGAAGTACGACATGGCCGGAGGCGCGGCCATGATAGCGGCCATGCGTGCGATTGCACTTCTCAAGCCCAACGTGCGCGTGATCGCCATTGTCTGCGCGGCCGAGAACATGCCCTCAGGCACGGCACAAAAACCCGGCGACGTGCAGACGGCCATGCCGCTCGCAGCGGATAAGCTCGGCAAGACCATCGAGATCATCAACACCGACGCCGAGGGGCGGCTGGTGCTGGCCGATGGCATTACGTATGCGCGGCAGCTGGGCGCGACGCATTTAATCGATGCCGCTACGCTGACCGGCGCGATCTCGGTGGCTCTGGGAAAAATCTCGGCCGGCGTTTTTTCCAACGACGACGCCACTTACGCCAAATTTCAAACCGGTCTTGCTATCTCCGGAGAAAAGTTCTGGCGGCTGCCGCTGGGCGACGAGTACGCCGATCTCATCAAGTCCGACATTGCCGATATCAAGAACACTGGCGGCCGCTTTGGCGGAGCGAGCACCGCTGCCGAGTTCCTGCATACCTTCGCAGAAGACACGCCGTGGATTCATCTCGATATCGCGGGCGTGGCCTGGATTGAGGATTCCAAGCCCTTCATCGCCAAAGGCCCAAGCGGCGTGGCCGTGCGCTCGATCGTCGAGTGGGTGCGCAGTTTCTGAGCGGCATGGGAGCAGCCGCTTCCCTGCGGGATCATCGCAAAGTTTAATGCAGATAAACCAGCCACGCGCGTTCACGGCGCGTGTTTCGGCACCCCTCCGTTTTCCACATTGGAAATCTCTCATTACGGCATTGCACCGTGAAGTTCTCTTCGCCTTACGCCGATGGAGGAATGTAGGCGCCACGCATGCCGCCGCATCCGTTCGCGATGCGGTTCAGGGCGGTCGCCAGGTCATTTCAGGTCAAGCTGGAGAACTCTTTGTGACCGATCGCATGGAACTGCTCGAAGCGGCCCTCGACTGTCTGCCCGACGGTGTCATTCTTTTGGGCCGCGAAGGTGAAGTCATGTTCTGGAACCATGCCGCGCATAGCATCACCGGCTTCACGGCTATCGAACTCTTGGGCCGCCAGATGCCGGAGGGGCTGGAGCCGCTGCTTGGACCCGGAAGCGGCGTGGAGAATCGCCGCCCGTTCGCGCAGCCTGAGAATCATCGTTACGTGGAGCAGGCACGTCACAAGTTCGGCCATCTCGTGCCGGTCATCGTTAACATTCTGGTTCTTGGCAATGGCCTCGGGGAACGCATCGGATCGGCGGTCCTCTTTCATCCCGTCGAGAGCCAGGACGCGCTGCCGCAAAACGACAGCTTCGATACCTCCGACATCAAGGGCGCTCGCGCCGATCTGCTGGAGCGCCTGCAAATCGAATACGACGATTGCAGGCGAGGCGGAGCGCCACTGGGCATTCTCCGCGTCCACGTCGATCAGGCACCGGAGCTGCGCAAGACGCATGGCGTTGCAGCGTGCCAGGCCATGCTGGATAAGGTCTACCATGCTGTCGCCCACGGATTGCGTCCCGGCGAGGAGATTGGCTATTGGTCGAGCGACGGGTTTCTCGTTATCGCCCATGAGCGCAACGCGGAGATGCTTGCCGAGCATGCAAAAATGCTCGCCGGCCTGGCGCGCACCGCGGATTTTCGCTGGTGGGGCGATCGGGTTTCGCTTACGGTGAGCATCGGCGCGGCGCAGGCCGCGAGAGACGAGGGGGAAAGTTTGACGCATGTGCTGCGGCGCGCCCACGACGGCATGGAAATCAGCATCCGCGAGGGCGGCAACCGCGCCACAATCACCGCCGCAGAGAGCGGCTTAACGGATGACACGCAGGAGGATTCGCCATGTTTGCCATCATAGGCATCTTCCT
>JBAWFY010000311.1:0-1894 GCA_049592335.1 Occallatibacter sp. | reverse complement strand
AATCACGTTTTCAATTCCCTTGTTTGGAGACAGCAATCCGAAAGTCAGCAGAACCGACTTGCCTTCCGTGCCAAACTTGTCCTTGAAATAATTGGGGTCCATAAAGGGCATATCCGGCACGCCGTGCGGGATCACATCGATCTTTCCAGCGGGAACCGTATACACTTCGCGCAGCAGTTGGGCTGCCAGTTCGCTCATCACAATCATGCGATCGGAGAGCTGCGCAATCTCTTCGAGCACGATGCGTTGATTTGCATCCGGTTCGCGAAGAACCGTGTGCAACGTGGTGACCAGCGGCATTTTCAGCCGGCGCAGCAAAGCCAGGATGTAGCGGCCCGCGGCGCCGCCGAAGATGCCGTATTCATGTTGCAGACAGACCAGATCGTTGCTATTGAAGTTGAGAAAATCGGCGGCCCGCTCATAGGAGGCGATGTCCTCCTGCTCCAACTCCAGGCGCACTTGTTTCGGATAATCGTAGCTGGAATCGGGATCGTTGACGGGAATGGCGAACAGGCGCCCTTCTCCGTATTCGGCCGCGAGCGCGGTGCACAAGTCGGTCGTGAAAGTAGCAATGCCGCACTCGCGCGGCAGATAATTCCCGACAAACGCAATGCGCGTAGGCAATGGCATGCAGCTGGCTTCGAACGCCGCAGGCATCGAGCCTGGCATGCCCTCTGGCGCATCCGTGATTCGAGCCTGCGCCTCGGAACATTTCATTTCGGGGAATGACATCCTATCCTCTTTTCACTCAGCACTCGATTCGCGCCCAAATTACGCCTTAATTGTGTTGGCGGGATCGCTTGGCGGATGGCTTGCCGCATGCCTTTTGTACACTGTGACGCCCGAGCCAGACTGTTCAATTAGGGGCATCAATTCGCAGAATGCCTGGGACGGTTTCGTTATTGGGTCCCGTACTTGCCCGGTGAGCCGTGGAGACTGTTGATGGGACCGGCGACCGCTTATCGAAAAGGCGCTGGCAGGCGCTGCCATTCTTCTGCATTTTCCAGCCAGGTATATTGCTGGACCTGGCGCGGTTGCAACGTGACATCGGCAATGTGGAGGCCGGAATATTCTTTGGCCGTAACGTCAATCAGCTCGGCGGCGTTGCATCGTCCCGCGACTCCCCTCAGGGCGCGCGCCAAAGCCCGCTCGGTCGCAGCTTCCTGCGTCATCCCAAAGCCTCTTCGCGTACAGGGGCGGTAAACCCACAGGAAGTGCCAGCCTAGTTGGCGAATCATGGTGTCGAAAACCGGAGCCGCGATCTCTGCCACGAGAGTCCAGTTTTCGCCGGTCGGTTCCGTCACGGTTTGCAGGCGATCCGGCAGGATGCACGCCTTGCGCAGGAAAACGGCGTGAGGCTTCAAGCTTGCGCGCTTTTTGAAACTTTGGCCGCTGGATCTTCGACGCAACCGGTCACAAGTTTAAGCGGCGAGAGAGTTACGGCGGATGACGAATGCTCCGCATGGGCTTGGATTGCGCCGGGTTCAGCCACGGAGCAGTTCGTTGTGTCAGGCCTGCTCAGTGGCCGGCACAAATGGATCTTTGCGGGGTCGCGCGGAGACGGGCGGTTCTTGACGTCGCTTTGCTCGATGAGGCTCATGGCGGCTCCAGTGGTTCGGTTGCGTGCCTGAAAGATGCTCGTCTGGAGCCAAACCTGGAATGCCGAAGGCGAGAAGGGAAAAGCGAGTTGCTGCTTCAAGCATACGCTCAACAGAGCTCGCATGCCTGCGCCTTTCTTTTCGTCGGAGACCTGGGTGAAGCACCCTCGGCTGACATCCATCGCCCCCATCGCTTCCTGCTTTGGCGCTTGGGGCAATTTCTTGGCGCTCACAGGACGTGGTCCCAATTGCTCAGACACGCGCAATGTCCGGGACTAGATTGAGTTATGTAAGGG
>JBAWFY010000310.1:0-4278 GCA_049592335.1 Occallatibacter sp. | reverse complement strand
GTTCGGGCTGGCTCAAACCCGAAGCGACGACCGAAGCGACGGCCGGCGCAGTCAGGTTGGAAATTGCCGCTCCTTGCACTACGCCAGCCACGTAGGCGTTGCCACCTGTCACAACTCCGCCGGAGTTGAGCATCTCCACATCGCTATTCACGAGTCCTGCGGTTGGAGTATTGAGCTGCACGTATAGAGCGCACCAACTGAAGTCGGTGTAGGAATTGCCCGCTGTCTCTTCGGTTGGGCTGAACGCGGGATAGGTTACGCCGGTAGTGCAGGGCGGCACCACCGTGTAAGGCGCCCCGGTGGGGATATTGCCAGCGGCCGGATTGGGGACCAAGCTGAATTGATTACTGTTCTGCCCGAGGGCGAAGTTGGTCGGGGTTGTGGCCGCATTGAAGGTGTAGTAAACGGTCGTATACGGTGTCACTGCCGCCGTGTCTGTATCTCCGACAGGAATGGAGCCGCTGCCGGTGATAGTGCTCGCTGTAATCGAGAATGTAGTGCTGGTGGGAGCATTAGTGCCTCCCAGCACATAGAAGCTCTCGCCGTTGAGCGGATAAAGGGGATCCGTCGGGCTCGTGACCGCGAATGCCACCACCTGGTTTTCCGCAAAGGAATTACTCGTTGCGGTAGTCAGCGTGACCGTGCTGCCTGTCACCGAGTATCCCGAGATACCTACCGGGGCGGCGGCACCCTCTGCCGAGGATGGCGCGCTCGCCATGCCCGGCTTCCATATCACCATGTCCGACGACGTGCATGTGGCATTGATGGTCTGGTTGCTTGTTTCGTCACAGGCTGGAGCGTTGGTGCCTGTGGGTGACCAGTTTGTTCCACCCCCACCGGTAGAGATCCAGATGAAACCGCGCGGATCAATCAACGGCGGCTGCCCAGCATAGACAGGCGAGATCCTCACTGTGTCGGTCCAGACTAGGTTGGGATTTGCGGCCGTACCCTCGTTGGGAATCATGAAGACGCCGCTGACATACCCGGCGTAGCTCGAATTATTGATGCTGGTAAAGTAGACGTTCCCTTGCGCGTCGACATTCACTCCCGACAGGCCGGTAAAAGCGCCCGAGCCGGTCGCGCCACCAATCACATAGGCAGACTCGCCGCCATTGTTACCCCCGGAAACTCCGTTCGGATTGCTGGCGATGGTGCTGGCGGTAATTTCCAAGACTCCCGAAACCTTCGCCGCTACGGGATAGATATTCTCGACGAAGAAGACATCTCCCGCTGCATCGACCGCGATGGATTTAGCAAAATCCTGCAAGCCGGTAATGATGGGCGTAGCATTGCCCACAAAGGTTCCCGTCGACGGATCGATTGCGACCTCGTAGATCGCATCGCCTCCGGTGTTGCCGGAGGTACTGAAGTACAAGGTGTTACACCCGGCGCACTGCGAGCTGGTGTAGGTCATGAAGAGATCTTGCGGGTTGATCACCGTTGTAGTTCCCGGCTGCACTGGGAGGTTGCTCATCAGGGTCGCTTTGGTAAAGTCCCACGGGGTCGAACTCGATCCCGTATACGGAATCATGCAGAACTGCGAGTTTCCGGTATAGCGGCTGCCTGTATAAAGGTTGTTATGGGAGTCGATCGCGATGGCCCCGTTATCGTAGCCGCCATTCAGGTTCACGCAGGGACTTCCATTGGTGACCGCAGTCGCGATCGGCCCCGTGGGCACCGACGCGCCAGGGGCAAGCTGAAAGATCGCGGGGGCGGCGGAATCCAGAAAGACGGTAAAGCCGTTGGGCGCGATCTTCATCGAGTAGATCTGATTCCAGACACCCGTCGAGCCGTGGTGGAACGGAACGACCGAGCCACTTAGCACCTGGGGAGGACCCGACTTGAACGAAATCGGCAATTGGGCCATAGCGGCGTTCGCCGACAGGAGGCCGGCTGACAGAACCAGGCACGCGATCCGCGTGACACGACGAAAGACGATAGAAGACTCGATGCTCATACCTTGCCTCCCCAATCTCACTCCAACCTACCCTTGCAATCGGCTTACCCGCCGGCCATTTCCCCCTGCCGCCAGGCGCCGCACTTTTATAGACCGCTTGCCGTTCCTGCGCCGGGCGGCCTGTGGCACCAACGCGGAAGTACACCCAAAAAACGAGCGCTAGAACGAATACTTGGCCTCAACTTCCACCAGCCGGTTGCCTACCTTGATGTTCGCCACGCCAAAATTGGGGAACACCAGCACGTTGTCGGTCAGCGGCTGTCCCACCGTCGCCTGGTTAAATTGCAGTTGCAGGTTATCGGTATTCTGGTTGTTGAAGCTGACCAGCGGATGATTGAGAACGTTGAATGCCGCCATCCGCAACTGCAGATTCTGTCCCTCGCGTATAGAGAAGTTCTTCAGCAGGGTCACATCGTTGTCGAGATACGCTGGACCGTGGATATAGGGCATCCGATACGATCCGTTCGACCCGGGCCCAGGCAGAGCGAAGGCCGTGGGATCGATGAACTGATGCGTCTGCGGGCCGCCCCTGGGATTCCCGACCACCTTCGGCATCAATTGCAGGTCAGGCGAACCCAGCCAGACCGTGGGATTCATGCTCGTAGTGCAGTAGTAATCTCCCTGGTTGTTGGGCGAAACCTTGAAGACGTATTGGCAGTTTTGGCTCTGGCTCTGGCTCGGATAAGATTGGTTTTGATATTGAACGCCGATCGGCTGGATCGCACCGTATCCGAAGCCAAAATTCTGGCCGTTCTCCGAGGCGATCGGGAAACCACTGCTCACGGTCGAAATACCCGAAACCTGCCATCCATTGACTAGCTCAGAGAACCACCAGGCCGAACCCTTGTAAAGCCGATGCCCGATGTTGACCAGGTAATGGACATTAAACGTCTGCGTGCGGTCGTATGGGACCGGATTGTAGTCGTTGCGCAGGTTGACCGGATCGACAATTTGATTGTTCCAGGACGCTGCGGTGGCCAGGTTTTTTGCGAACGTGTAATTGGCGCCAAAGGTCACCATGCCGGCCTGCTTGTTCCATTGTGCCTGCACGCTGTTGTAGTTCGAATAGAAGTTATGCTTCAGCATGTAGACGTGCTGATAGAACGGGTAGGGGCGGAAGAAGTCATACTCTGGCGTATCCATGTCGCCAATGCCGCAACCCCCGCATTGGGGATTTGAAATGGATACCATAGCCAACCAGTCCGGATTGGTGTTCCCCAAATTCACTCCAAACAGACTGTCCGGCTCCTGGGAACTGAGCATGTTTGGGTTGTTATTTTTCGGGCAGCCCGTTTCGATGCCGCAGATGATATTGAGATCTGACGCTTCGTTGTAGCTACCGCTATTGTAAGAACCCAAACTGACGTTATGGCTGCCCACAAAAGCGAGTTGCGCGACCGAATTCCAGGGCAATTGCTCGTCGATCGAACCACTGTACTGGTAATAGACGGGGCGATTGGTATCCGACGGGGAGAGCGTATAGGCGTTGAAATCTGGAGGATTAAGGGGCGACTCGCTGTCGATCTGGCTGTAAGTCAAAGCCCCGATCAACTGGCTGGTCTTATACCCCTGCGCCGTGGCCGACGCCAAAGCATAGGGATTGAATTGTTCCTCATTCCGGTAGATGCCCCAGCCCCCGCGGAGGATCGTCTTCCCCTTGCCAAAGACATCCCATGATGCGCCCAGGCGAGGAGTGAAATAGATCATTGGCGGCGCGTTGACAGAGTTCGAAACGCCGGATTTCTGCGAAGACCAGGTGACGCCCGGCATGTTGGCGCTGGAACAGTCTCGCGTGTAGCCGCCGCACTCGGAGTTATAAAGGCTATCGGAGAACGTCGCGAGGCCGTTGCCATGCCGGTCGACCCATGGGCCTAGGTGCTCGAAGCGCGCACCGAGAATCAGCGACAGGCGATGAACCTTCCAGGTGTCGTTTACATAGCCGGCCACGGTCAGATAACGCATATCGACCAGAGGCGTGAAGTTGGTCTGCGTCCAGGAGTCGGCATAACCTTCGTACATCATGGCCGTGGGATTGTAACAACTGCCCAGATAATTGGAGCCCGAGGGGCGCAGCGTGCCGAGCGTACTTGGATTTTGGCATCCGGTGTACGGCGGCCCGTTGGTGGAGGAGAATTCGAAATAGCCGTTGCCGGGGTTGTCGGTGAGTTGGCCCTGCGGATAGGCTCCTGCATCCGCAATGCCGTTATACGTTCCCGTTTCGCCGTAGGCGCCGAACTGCAGGAAGTGATTCCTCAACTGCCAACTCAAATCGTCCTGAAGGATGGGATCGACTTTCTTGGTATGCACCTGATTGTTATAGA
>JBAWFY010000309.1:0-4101 GCA_049592335.1 Occallatibacter sp. | reverse complement strand
CTCGTGCACAAACTCGGTGAAGTTGGCGGCGTTGGTGAGATTGACGTTCGCGTTCGGCTCCACGCCGTGGCGGTCGCCGCCGGCGATGAGGAGCATGTTCCACTTTTCGGCCAGGCGGCGCACCTCGCGGTTCTCGTCCCAGTTGCGCAGGCCGTTGAGCTCGAGGGCGTGGAAGTAAGCGCCGTTTTTCTGCAGGAACTCGTTGACCAGGAACCGATGCTTTTCCTTGCCGATGAGGTAGAGATCCCACATGGGGTGGTTGAAGACGAGGAGCACGTTGGGCTCGTCGTTCAATGCGACCAGGATTTCGGTGAGGCGCTTGTCGCTGGGGTTGGCGGTGTACTCCGCGAGGATGGCCATCCACGCCGCGGCGCGAGCGCTGGGCAGGTTATGCACGCCGAGGTGGAAGGACTGCATGCCGGCGTAGGGGGCGCTCCACTCGACCGAGAAGGGAATCTGGCGGGCGCTGGGCACGGTGCGCAGGAGCATCGGGGCCTTGATATTGTCGTGATCGGTGAGGGAGACGAGTGCGCCAAGGCCAAGCTTTTCGATCTGGCGGGTTTCAAGATCGAAGGCGAGCTTGGGGGTCATGGGCGGCGTCCAGTAGCTGGCCGCGTAGTTAATGCGCACGCCATGCATCTGCTCGGCGCGGCGCTCCATGCGCGAGAGCAGGGGGCGCATCACGGGGAACTGGTTGCCGAAGTTGGCAAGGAAATCAAGAGTTTCCGATGACTGGTTGGTGTGGCTGTGCAGCGAGACCCCGGTCTGAAAGTCCCTCGGGGCGCCCGTATCGCGCCAGAGATACGAGATTGAGGAAGTCGGCATTTCAGCTCCTTATCGCTCGGCGTTCGAGCCTCGGATTTCCACAGGTAGTATCCGATTTTAGCGGTAAATATTCGGTGAATGGGGTGCGAATTGCACTTCAATTGATGCGACAACGGAACCAAGGGAGTTACGGAAGTGGCGGAAAAAGCAGGAGATTTCGTGCGCAAAGGGCATCGGACCGGGACACGCCGGGGAACGATGCGATCTTGAATATCGAGACAATTCCACACGCAGACAAGTGTTGCGGCTCAGGAATTCCTGCTCTTCCCGAGCCCGGGCTCCAGGAAGTCGTCGATGTTCCAGCCTTCCATCAGGTCTTCGTTGGGGGCGGGCTTTGTGCCTTTCGGTTGCGCGGCGGACGCGGGTGCGGGCTCGGCGGAAAGGTAGTTCTCAGTCAATCCTTGGCGCAAAAGCTCGAAGGCCTGCTCGGGGGTGTCGGCGAATTGGAAGAGTTCGAGATCCTTGGGCGAGATCGCGCCCGTGTCCACAAGCACCTCGAGATTGAAGACCCGCTTCCAGTAGTCCGAACCATATATAAGGACGGTGATCTTCTTGTTGACTTTCTTTGTCTGGGCGAGGGTGAGGATTTCAAACATTTCGTCGAGGGTGCCGAAGCCGCCGGGAAAGACAACGAGCGCCTTGGCGAGATAAGCAAACCACAGCTTGCGCATGAAGAAGTAATGGAACTGGAAGTTGAGCGAGGGCGTGATGTAGGGATTCGGCCGCTGCTCGAAGGGCAGCAGGATGTTCATGCCGATGGTTTTGCCGCCGGCTTCGTAGGCGCCGCGGTTGGCCGCTTCCATAATGCCGGGACCGCCGCCGGAGGTGACGACGAAACGATGCTTGCGCGAAGGGATGGTCTTGGTCCACTGCGTCAGCAGTTGCGCCAGGCGGCGCGCATCCTCGTAGTAGCGGGCCATCTGCACGGCGGCGACGGCGCGCTTGAGTTGTAGCTCCGAGGCTGTGCCCTCAGCGATGTCGACGGCCTTCGCGGGCTGCTCGTGGCTGGGCGCGGGATCGACGGAGCCGGTGTTTTCGAGAAGCTCCAGATCGTGATCGGCCTCGGCGCGTCCGCAGAAACGCGCGGAGCCGAAGAATACGACCGTGTCCTTAATCTGCTCGCGGCGGAAGCGCGACAGAGGCTCGAGGTACTCCGCGACGATGCGGATGGGACGGCCGTCGGGACTGTCGAGAAATGCGGAGTTCTCAAAGGCCAGCGGAGCAGAAGAGAGCGGCGGAGGCCCCCCGTTACCGGGAATGACGGCGCGTTCGGCGGCGGCCGCTGCTGCTGCAGCTGTAGCCTGAGGAGTTGCAGCAGAATTCTTCGGGTCCTTGCTTTCTTGTTCCCTTGTTCCCTTGTTCTCTTGTTCCCTGTTTTTCATCGTTCAACCATCCCGGCGCCGAAGAGCGTCCTGAAATGCGATCCACAGATTCAGCAAGCCCAATCCGGAGACGAGGCCGCGCGCGGCGCCGCTGATGGCAAGATTGCCAAGCGCGGGGAACTGGAGGAAGAGCGGGTTCTGATCCCAGAAGGCATGCGACCAGGGTGCATAGCAGATTGCCAGGCCGATGTAGATACGCAACATGACGCGCAGAAACAATTCGACGCGCACCAGCCAGTGGGGCACGTTGTGCCGCTGTTCAATCCCGTCAGGAAGCTGGGGAGATACGTCTGCGCCAAATTCCGCCGGCGGCTCGGCGGAGAAAGAAGCCGGGCTCACACTGAGCGTTGGCGAGGTCGATTCCGGCTGCTGTGGCATTCGTTAGCTTCTGTCCGCGGTCCACGATGTCCTTGCCGCCGCGCTTAATTCCTTGCTGCGCGCGCGGGACCGGGCCGCGAATAGAGGGCCGGGTTGAAGGACGCCGTAATGTTCACGGTAACACAGCGAGAGGTAAAATTCAGGGAACACGCAGGGGTCTCTGCCGCAATCGTGTGCTTGAAGAATGGGGCTGGACTTGGGCCGATGTGACAGAAAAAAGAGGATGCAGTCAAACGCATGGAGCGCGCCCGGCATGGGTTCAAGGAGGATCGCATGAAACTTGTGTGTTCGGTTTCTCTCGTATTGCTGTTGAGCGCAGGTACGCTGGCTGCGCAAGGACAAGGAAAGAGCACGACAGGCTCGGTTTCCATTTCGCCGAACGGGAATTCGGCCCAGCAACCGAGCGCGCAGACGAATGCCGTGAACCAGTCGCCGGTTTACATAGGCTGCCCAATTGCGATGCGGGCACAGCACATGGCGGATGGACAAATCGTGAAGGCTGGCAATGCGAGGCCGCAAGGGATTGGCCAATGGCTGCATCTGACGTTGACGGCTCCGGACGCGCACAGAATCGCGAAGGCCGAGTTGACGATTCGCGGCTCAAGCCCGAAGGGCCGCATGACGCAGACGCTGGAAAGCGGGGATAGCACTTCCGACGCGAGCGCTCGGCAAGTCGCCGAATTCACTGCCGGACCCGACAGGCAGGATCTATCCGATCTCTGGGTGCCGGGAATCACGGCTGTGCAGTCGATCGAAATCGATTCGGTGACCTACGCGGATGGCTCGACGTGGAAGCTCACAGGCAGCCTGTCCTGCCGCGTGATTCCTGAGGCATTCATGCTGGTCACAAGCCGGTAAAAGCAGAACGCTGACCCAAGCTGCGTGGCAGTCTACGAAGCAATTTACCTATTTACGGCACCACAGGCAGGCCCGCGAGCGCCATGGCGATTTCCTCTTCGGGATATTCGAAGTTTTCTAGCTTGCCTGCGTTGTAGTCGATGTAGGACTGCATGTCGAAGTGACCGTGGCCGCTGAGGTTGAAGAGAATGACGCGCGGCTTGCCTTCGGCCTTGGCTTCGAGAGCCTGGCGAATGGCTTCGGCGACGGCGTGATTGGCTTCGGGTGCGGGGATGATTCCCTCGGCGCGCGCAAAGTTGATGCCCGCGGCGAAGGCGTCGAGTTGCTGCACAGTCGTGGCTTCAGCGAGTCCGAGATTGATGACGTGCGAGACCAGCGGCGCCATGCCGTGATAGCGCAGTCCGCCCGCGTGAATGCCGGGAGGAATAAAGGTGCTGCCCAGGGTGTGCATCTTGACCAGCGGCGTGAGATGGCCGGTGTCTCCGAAATCATAAGTGAAGCGTCCCTTGGTGAGGCTGGGACAGGCACTCGGTTCCACGGCCACGATGCGCGCGTGGCCTTTGCCCTTGAGCTTCCGGCCGAGGAACGGCATGACGAGGCCGGCAAAGTTCGAGCCGCCGCCGGTGCAGCCGATGATGACGTCGGGATCGTCGCCGGC
>JBAWFY010000308.1:0-1685 GCA_049592335.1 Occallatibacter sp. | reverse complement strand
TCTTTTTTCCGATGCCGAGGCGCGCAAAGACAAAGTTCTTAGCCGGAATGAGTTGCTCGCTTACTTCCGCACCAACTCTCGCTGATCGGCTTCCGGCATCTCGTGCTTTGAGGGGCATTCGCATCGTGCACACAAGTTTCCAAGAGTAACTCCGATGAGAATCCTTCTATGTTCCTACGTCTTTCCTCCCAGCGTCGGTGGCATCGAGACCGTATCGCGCCTCTTAGCCGAACAGTTTAGCCGGCTCGGGTCAACAGTCACGGTTGTTACGCATACGCCGGGCGAGGAGTTCAACACCGAATACAAGGTCGTCAGAAAGCCCTCGCTCGGAACACTGCGTGAATTAGCTCGTAACTCGGATGTTATCTTCCAAAGCAACATATCTCTAAGAACGCTGCTGCCTCTCTCCTTTACGCGCAAAGCCATCGTGATTGCGCATCACGGCCGCATCGCTCGCATCGACGGCAGGCGTGGATGGCAGGATCATCTCAAGCGTGCATTGCTCTTTCGTTGTTCTAACATCGCCGTCAGCCAGATGATTGCGGCAGACCTGCCGGTGAATTCAACGATCGTCGCGAACCCATTCGAATCAAGTGAATTTGTCGATTCCGGCGCGAGTCCCCGCGACAAAGACATCGTCTTTCTTGGGCGGCTGGTTTCCGACAAAGGCTGCGATCTGGTGCTCCGCGCATTGGCGTTGCTGAGGCGGGATGGCCTGAATCCATCCTTCACCGTAATTGGCGACGGCCCTGAGTTACCGGCACTCAAGCGGTTGGCGGCGGAACTCGGCCTCGCCGATCAAGTACAGTTTCTGGGCACGGTCGGGAAGGGACGCGGCGAGATCGTGGCCCGGCACAAAGTGATGGTGATCCCATCCACATGGGAGGAGCCCTTCGGCGTCGTCGCCCTTGAGGGAATTGCGGCCGGCTGCGCACTGGTCGCGGCGCGGAGCGGAGGACTGCCCGAAGCCGTCGGACCTTGCGGACTTCTCTTCCCCAAGGGCGACGCTTCAGCGCTGGCTTCCGCACTGCAAGAAGTGATCACGAACGCCAGCCTGCGCGAAAAATTGATGGCCCGGCGCAGCGAGCATCTCGAACGCTTTCAGCCTGAAACCGTGGCCAGGCGTTATTTGGAAATCTTTCAGTTGGCGTTGCGGACCTAGCGGCGCGCACGGCAGATGATAAGTGGTGGTATTGCGAGATTCGGAAAGTGCAGCACCGCAGTCGAGCCCGGGAATGAAGCCGTCCGAAGAAGAAAGCCTCCTTGATGATTTCGGCAACAATTGAGCGGTTTATTCGACCCGAATATATCTATCAGCCCGGCAGGTTGATCCGGCGCATCATCGGCAAAGCGCCCGATCGCAGAGGCGAAGCAATCGTCGAGCTGCCCTGGGAAATGCAGATTGAGGTCGATTCTTCCGAGGCCATCGGCCGCATCATCTCGCACCACGGGATTTTTGAGCTCCCGGTCGTCGAGGCCATCTTTCGCCTCGTAGACCATGACGATACAGTCCTTGACGTTGGCGCAAACATTGGTTACATGACAGCAGTTGCTCTTGCCGCCGGGGCGAAGAGGGTATTTTCCTTCGAACCTCACCCTCTTCTTTTTGCGCGTCTTGCCCGCAACGTCGCGCGGTGGAATGAGCAGCCGCGATTTGCCGCACGGCTGAACGCGCGGAGCGAAGC
>JBAWFY010000307.1:0-2753 GCA_049592335.1 Occallatibacter sp. | reverse complement strand
GGTCCGGATGAAGAAGCTGCAGGGCGAACTGCAGGCCAGGCATGCCGCAGGCGAAGCGGTACAAAAGGCCTGAACTGCCGCGATCAAGAGTAAAAAAGGAAAACAAAAGTATGCAATTCGGATATTTTGACGACGCTCGCAGAGAGTATGTCGTTACCCGCCCCGATACTCCCAGGCCGTGGAGTAACTATCTGGGAAGCACTGAGTACGGCGCTATCATTACTAACAATGCCGGGGGTTATAGCTTTTATAGGTCCGCGGCGCAGGGCAGATTCACACGCCTGCGCTTTAACTCCGTTCCGCTGGATCAGCCGGGACGTTATATCTATTTGCGCGATCGTGAGAACGGCGATTCTTGGTCTGCCTCTTGGCAGCCAGTGGGCAAGCCACTCGATAAGTACAAATCGGAGTGCCGCCACGGAAGTGCCTACACAGTCATTGCTTCTGAATACGAAGGAATCCGCTCCGAGGTCACTTATTTTGTGCCGCTCGGCAGAAGTTTCGAGTGCTGGCGTGTGCGTGTGACGAACGTGAGCAAGCATCCTCGCTCACTGAGCGCGTTTACTTATGTGGAGTACGCCGGCAACTGGTGCGCCATCGACGATCTCATCAATCTACAGTATGTGCAGCACATCGTGAAGATGAGCGTGGAAGACGGAATCATCGATCACGGTACGAACGTCAACATTCCTTCGATGCCGGATCACTTCGAGGAGAAGGACCAGGGACGGCACACGTTTCTTGCCCTGGTCGGCGCGGAGGTTGCAGGTTACGACACATGCCGCACAGCCTTTCTGGGTAACTATGGAACCTATGCGCGCCCTGCAGTCGTTGAGCGGGGAGAATGCTCCGGGTCGCTCGCCGCCGGAGACAACGGCTGTGGCGTCTTGCAGACCGACTTATCTCTTGCGTTGGGCGAGAGCAAAGAGTTTCTGGTGTTAATGGGAGTGGGCCGGGCCGCAGAGGAAGGCCGCCGCGCCGCCGCGGAGTTCACCGCACCGGGGAAAGCGGACGACGAGTTAGAAGCTCTGAAAAATTACTGGCACAGGCGCATTGGTGAACTTGCGGTAGAGACGCCCGACGCCGAATTCAACAGCATGATGCGCATGTGGAGCCCGTTCAACTGTCTGATGACGTATGCATGGTCGCGGGCCGCGAGCCTGATCTACGCGGGTGAGCGCGACGGGCTGGGTTACCGCGACACTGTGCAGGACATGCTCGGCGTGATGCACACAATTCCCACGGAAGCGGTGAAGCGGCTGGAACTGATGATCACTGGACAGGTCTCGACCGGCGGCGCGATGCCTGTGGTGAAACAGTTTGCTCATCGGTCCGGTTCGGAACACCCGCCGCGCGAAGAGGAGTACCGCTCTGACGATTGCCTGTGGCTCTTCAATGCGATTCCTGCTTACGTCAAGGAAACCGGCGATCTCGATTTCTATTCAAAGGTGCTGCCCTACGCCGATCACGGAGAAGCCGCCGTGCTCGGCCACCTGAAGCGGGCCATCGAGTTCAACCTGGAGCGCTCGGGCGCGCACGGGCTGCCTTGCGGTCTTTCTGCCGACTGGAACGATTGCATCCGCTTAGGTGAAAGCGGCGAGAGCGTTTTCGTTGCCTTCCAGCTAAGGTATGCGCTCGCGGTCTATCTAGAGATTTGCCAGTTGTTGAAGAATGAAACCGAGCAGAAATGGGCGCGCACGCATCTCGATGAGCTCGATGTGCGGCTGCGCGCAGATGCGTGGGACGGCGAATGGTATCTGCGCGCCTATCGCGCGGACGGATTCAAGTTCGGCTCGCGCGAGAGCGAGGAGGGAAAGATATTTCTCAATCCGCAATCGTGGGCGGTCTTCAGTGGCCACGCCGATCGAGAACATGCGGCACTGGCGATGCAGGCGGTGCGGGAGCGGCTGACCACCGAGCACGGGCTGATGATTTGCGATCCGCCGTATGTGAACACCGATTTCCACGTGATGCGCGCGGCGCTGTTTAATCCGGGAATGAAGGAGAACGGCGCGATCTTTACGCACACGCAGGGCTGGGCGGTGATCGCGGAAACCATGCTCGGACATGGCGATCTGGCGTGGCAATACTTTCGCGCCACGATGCCAGGCGCATGGAACACGCGCGCCGAAGTGCGCGAGATCGAGCCTTACGTCTATTGCCAGTTCACGCACAGCAAATCGAGCCCGCGCTTCGGCGCTTCGCGCGTGCCGTGGCTGAGCGGCTCAGCCGCGTGGTCGTTCTACAGCGCAACGCAGTACATTCTCGGCCTGCGGCCGGAGTACGATGGGTTGCGCATCGATCCCTGCATTCCTTCGGCGTGGAAATCCTTCAAGGTGACGCGCAGTTTCCGCGGCAAGAGGGTCAGTGTCGAAGTGCACAATCCCAACGGTGTCGAAAAGGGCGTGCGCAAGCTGGTTCTGAACGGAGAGCAGCTCGAAGGCAACCTGATTCCTGCCGGCAAACTCGGCCCCGAGAATCAAGTGCTCGTCGAGATGGGATGACGGCGCGGACCGGGCCTCGCGCTTCATTCTCCCGAGAAGACCATTCATCGGCTGTTCCCGCCCTTCGTCGCTGAATGGATGCATCGGACCCTTCCCTCGCGGGAGACTGCGGCTGGGAGGAAATACCGATGCTGAACAAAACGATTCTGCTTTCCACTCTTTTCGTTCCGGCGCTGGGACTCATGGCGCAGCAACCGACAGTCCAGTCCGGCGCGGCGGCTGCATGGACACTGCCGCACGATACAGCGG
>JBAWFY010000306.1:0-1664 GCA_049592335.1 Occallatibacter sp. | reverse complement strand
ATCATGGCAAGCAGCATGGGCGCAACGGAATAGGGGAGGTTGTATTTCGGCGCGAGGACAAGGAGAAAATTCTGCGCGACAAAACTCAAGCCGCCCAACACGAGGATCGCACCCAATGCGCGAGGCAGATAGCCGGAGCGGATGATGAGAAATCCGCGCACGATTGCTGCGATGCCATAAAATGCGGCGAAGATACCGAAGACGTAGCCGAAGATGGTCAGGCAGAGGTAGCTGAATACGGCTTGGGCATCGGCAGGAATCAATTTGGCTACATTGACGTCCACCACGGGCAGCGCCGCCGAGAAATAGAAGATTTCTCCGGCAGCGAACGTGGCCGTCGAGCAGAGACCGAAACAGGCGGCGAGCAAAGAAAGAGTCCGGTTCACGGGGCGCAGCAGGACATAGAGCAGCACTGTCAGCGTAAGGTCGCAGCAGGCCTCGACGATGTAAGCCGCGAAGCTGGCCCTAAATAGGCCCACCGATACAGCCAGGTTGTGCGTCGTCGCAGCGATGTCGTTGGCGATATGCAGCGATTGCGGCACGTAGGATTCGCCGAATCCCCCGGCCGCCAAAGACACCACGTATAGCACACCTGCAATCCGAGCATACTTCTGGGCCTGGCTGGCATTCATTCAAAAACCTCCGTGCCGAATGCACGTTGCTTCATACGTTCGTGGACGGACGGTGGTTCCAGACCTTCTCACATTGTCGGGGCGACACTGGAGGGCCGCAACGGGGGAATGGATGTATCCATTTCCCGCTTTCCCTCTCCGCGAAGAAGTTTTACCCTCATACTATGGAGTTCAAAATTATCGAGCTAGAGCGCGAACCGGTCGAGTTCGATCTGCAACTGGCGCCCGGCGCTGTCGATTTTGGCGAAGAAGGCGAGCAGGTGGGTGAGCTGGCCACCTCCGGCTCGGCAGAAATCATCCACGAGCACCGCGGGCCCAAAGACATCGTTGTCGACATCCGCCTTCGCGGCCGCTTTGCCGGCAAATTCCAGATCCCCTGCGCCCGCTGCATCGAGCCGGTGGAACTTCCGGTGGCTGCCGACTTCGATCTCGTCTTCCGGCCCCTTGGCGCCGACGCCGATGTGCCCGAGCGCTCGATTACCGCGTCCGAGACCGAAATCGGTTATTATCAAGGAGACAGTCTGTTGCTTGAGGATGTGCTGCGCGAGCAGGTGCTATTGTCTCTGCCGGTCAGGACGCTGTGCAAGCCCGACTGCAAAGGACTTTGCCCGCACTGCGGAGCCAATCGCAATCTTCAGCCATGCTCCTGCGACCAGGGACCGAACGATCCCCGCTGGGAGGCGCTGACCGAGCTGCGCAACCGGATCAAGTCCTGAAAAACAGCTTGTAGCTATTAGCTTTGAGCTATCGGCTCGATCTCGCGGGAAGCTGGGCCGGTTGCCCTCCCGACGCAGAAGCCGATAGCTGACGGTTGAAAGCTGTAGCTCAAAAGGAATCTACGATGCCGAATCCGAAAAGGCGCCACGCTACGCGCCGCTCTGCCAACCGCCGCGCCCACGACTTTCTTACCGTCGTCGGCCTCTCCGAGTGCCCCAGCTGCCACGAGAAGAAGCTGCCCCATCGCGCCTGCCCCAAGTGCGGCACGTATAAGGGCCGCGCCGTCCTCGAAGTGAAAGAAGCCAAGTAAAAGTC
>JBAWFY010000305.1:0-4217 GCA_049592335.1 Occallatibacter sp. | reverse complement strand
CTTCAACTCCGCGCGCACAGGGATCACGAAGCGCTCGCCGCGAATGGTGATCAAGTCTTCCTGCGTTGCGCCTTCGCCGGTCAGCTTGCGCAGCGCCGAACGCAGGCTCTCCTCAATCTGCCGCTGCTGGCGCTCCTGTTCCCGGCGGATTCGATTCAGCTCCGGCGAGGCGTCATCGGCGAGCGACCCGTCGGGCTGGATCTTGCGTTCGATCGACTCGGCGAGCGGCCGCAAGTTCGAGGTGAGCGCAGCCGACAACTCCGCCAGTCCCGGCAGGTTGCCAACCAGCCGCACCGGCGGTTCGCGCAGGAGCGCTTGCCATGCAGCAATATCGTTCGCGAGCCGTGCGACAGACTGCAGTTCAGCCGCTTCCAGCGCCGCGCCTTCAATCTGCGCCTTTGCGGCGAGTTGCGTGGGATCGAACAAACCGCCAAGCGGAATCGACACTTGCTCTTCGAGCAGCAACCGCACCTCACTCACCAACTGATGTTGACGACTGATCCACTCTTCATCGGTGGAAGGCTGCAAGGCAAGAATTGCCTCGCGGCCCACGGGCGACGCAGCGTACGCGGCCACCAGCGCCAACAGCGGCTCCCATTCGAGAGATGCAAAGTCGACGTGCGTCACCGGCGATGGAATGGGATCGAGAAGCATGGTTGAAACTATCGTAGCGTTTCGGGGGGCGCGGTGCGGTGGTGCACTGGGTGGAATGCGATCTCGCTTAGTCGCTTGAGGACTTGGTTGTCGCGGGCGTGGTGGACGGAGCGGACGACGCAGCTGCGGAAGTTCCATCAGATGCCGGCCCGGTCTTCGTTTCCGCCGCTGGCTTCTTTTCGGCAGGCGCAGATTCGCCGGAAGAGCTGCTGCTCTTCGATGCATAATCGTTCACGTACCATCCCGCGCCCTTAAACTGCAGTCCCGGCGCGGTGAGCGGGCGCTCCAGCGCGCCGCCGCATTTGGGACAGACCTTTTCCGATTCGGCGCCGAACTTTTGAATTTTTTCAAAACGATGGCCGCATTGTGTGCAGCGATAGGGATATAACGGCAAGCTCTTATCCTCTCCGGCGAATCTTCCTCTTCAATTTTAGCGAGAAGGCGGCAATTTTTCAGCAATTGCCGCCTGCTCGGCCTATGCCGGAGATTGCACAAGCGCCGGTATTCAGTGCGCCATGATCGGCACCGAAGCGGTCACGTCTTCCCAGGCCAGCGTCAGACTTCCATTGCCGCTGCCGTTGTCGGTCAGTGTATACGTCAGATCCTCTACCATCGCCGGCGGCTTCGACATGGTCATCGGCGTCTTGCCCAGGTCCTGCGCGGGATCGTAGGACAGGCCCCATTCGCCGGTTGCCTTGCTCACGATCAGCATCCATTGCGCCGGATTCGAGATGTCGATGAACAAGGTGTAGGTGCCAGCGGGAACGTGCATATCACCGAGCATGATGTCGCCATCGGTCTTGAGCGTTGTGGCAGAGTTAGCGCCCGCGCGCCAGATCGGATAGTGCGGATCGTGGCTGATCAGTCCGTCTTTGCTGAAGATCTTGCCTTCGCGGCCGCGTACGCGCGGGGAGCTATAGGTAATGGTGATGGTTTTGCCGCCAATGCTTGCCGATGCCGTCGCCGGCGGGCTCTTCGGCGGACCCGAATGCTGCATTTGGCCAAAGAGCGTGGTTGCGGCGAAGAGCAATCCGGTACATACCAAAACGCGTTTCATGCGTGTTTTTCCTCCGGGCGGAGTGTGTTTCTGTCGATTTCCCTTAAATCTTCAGCGAGGAATTGCGGTTTACAGGACGGAATCGACAGCGATAGCTCCTACGCGAGAATTGTCGCATTGCAAGCCCCATTTGCGAAAGCAGTGGCAAATGCGATGCGCGATCGAGCAGTGCCTGCAGGCGCACTTCACGATTCAACGTGTCTGGATTCCGGCGGGGCGGGATGATGCTCGGCGAGAACCTCTTCGAGGACGCCCTCGATGACATTCACCGCGCTGCGGACCGGCTCCGTTGCCTCAGGATTTGCGGCGTAGGTGAGGCACTCTATCGCTTGCAACGAATTGCGGATGCGGTCGTTCATCCACTTGATGGTCTCGAAACGATGTAACATTTCTAGTTGGCGCTGCCGTACAGCGAGCCGCCAGCGCCAGGTGCTCGCAAACATCAGCGCGCCAGCCAGAAAGCTTCCCACGATCCGCAAGGGACCGCGATCGTGCAGCCAATCATCATAGATCAGCCACTGGATGAGGATGGCAAACGCAAAGACAGCCAGCCCCGAAAGAAGCGAGACAAGCCAGATTGCGGCGTCGGACGCAATCTGTTTGGGTAACGAGGTTTCGACCGCTCGTTGCATGGGAATCGCACAAGGGGCCTAAAAAGGCGGCAATTCCAAGCTAGCACAGTTTGAGAGGCTATAGCGGTAGGCAATAATTCAGCAAGTCAGGCCGGGACCGGCAAACGGTTCATCTCCGTGCGATTTTGCATGGCAAATTGCGCTATCGAACAGAATGTCATTGACTTTGGGCGTGTACACTGCTGACCATTGCGAATGGAAGTCCGATGCTAGTCCATGGAATTACACCGCACTGGAAAGGGAGTTAAATACTGAAGGCGGATCGGATGCGGTCCGCCTTCGTTGTCTCCAGTCGAGAATTGTGCCCTACACCTTCGCTAGCACAGGCTTGCCCAGCTTTTCTGCCATGATTTCGTGAGCGTGGGCGAAGAACTCTTCCTTCGCGATCTTGCCCGCTTCGAGATCGGCGAGAATGGCCTTCTGCGCCTGGTACTCGCGGTTGACGATGCCGGCCTTGGATTGCAACATGCGCCACGCTTTGCGGCGCTCGACGCAGAACATGACTAACTGGCGCGAGAGCGTGTAGTAAGTGCTCTTGCCGCTCTCGTCTGAGACCACGATGTAGACGCCGAAGTCGGGAATGTAGCTGCGGTGCTCGGGCAACAAATAGTACCGATAGACGACGTCCTGTTGCGTGATGCGGACAAGCATGTTCTCTAATGGAATCATCTTCTCGGCTTGCTCGGGCTTGATCTTCTTCACGTGGTTACGGAAGCGCGCTTCCGTGGTGCACCAGTGCGCGACGGTGTAGCGATAAGGCTCGCCGGTGGCCTTCGACTTGGTCTCGTACCAATCAAGATCGATCGACGGGTTGCCCTTGACGTCCAGCGTTTCCTGATAGCTTTCGCCGAGGCGCGGGTTGAAGACGAACTCCGGCACGCCGCGCGAATCGCGCACGCGCTGCGCCTGATGCAGCGCCATGTCGTCGGCCACGCCGTGCTCGGGCTGGCAGGTGGTGAAGCACTGCAGGAACATGGTGCCGCGATATTCGAGGCCGTCGAGAATGGCGCGGTAGAGTTTGGGCGCGTTGGCCATCGAGACCTGCGCGACGAACGGCGATCCGTGACCGGCGAGGAAGGTTTCGGCGACGGTCTTCTTCTCAGTATTCTTGCCCTGCGTGGCTGCGCCGAAGACGTTCATGTCGTTGCCGCCCAGCATGGGAGTCGAATCGGAGTTCTGTCCGCCGGTGTTCGAGTAGACCTGCGTGTCGAGCATGACGGCTTTGACGTTCGGCCGGTTCTGCAGGATAACCTTCGACATATTCTGGTAGCCGATGTCGCCCATGCCGCCGTCGCCGCCGACGACCCAGACCTTGGGCAATTCCTTAATCTCCTGGTCGGTCATCAGGGCGTCGGTGAAGTGCGTGAAGTGGTAGTACTCTTCCTCGCTGAACCACCCCGCAGGCGTAGACCTCTCCGCGGGAGCCCCGGAACACAGGTTGCCCTCGCGAGTGAGGACGATATCGGCAAGGCGCTCGGGGATGACGGAGCGGCGCGCGTGATCGACGATGAAGCTCTCGCCCATAAGCCAGCCCACGGTGATGCCGTCCTGGAAGAGCGAGTTCATCCACGGATAGGGATGCGGATTGTTGGGTGCCGTCGAACCGTAGACCGTGTTGCAGCCGGTGTGCGCGGCCATGGCCATCACGCTCATGCCATTCGCCAGGCGTCCGTCAATGGGCTGCAGGTTCTTGTGATTGAAGGCTTCGGTGAGCAGCACCGCCGCGAGCGCTTCAACCAACTTGGCGTCAGTAATAGCGCCCTCGGCGCTTTCGTAGGCGGCAATGCGCGACTTTGTGTCAGTGGTGTCCTCGCCGCCCAGGCCCATGATGAGGTGAGCGATGGCCTGGCGAGTGCGATCGTACTCTTCGGGGT
>JBAWFY010000304.1:0-10888 GCA_049592335.1 Occallatibacter sp. | reverse complement strand
AAATGATGATAAATGAAGATATAACGCGATGAATGCTGTAATCTCTAAAGAGATTTCATTGTTAAGGGAAGATGCTTTTGACCCCAGCAACGCCTTCATCGCCACGACCGTTTCATCATCCGCAACCAGCGAGCGCGCTGCATTGCGACAAGGTTTCCATGGAAGCGCTGGCCAAGCGCCACGGGACGCCACTTTATGTCTACTCCGCCGATCAGATCGTGGAGCGGCTCGGCCTTTTTCAGCAGGCGCTGGCCGGCCGCGAGCACCTGGTCTGCTACGCGATGAAGGCCAACTCGTCGCTGGCGATTGTGAAGCTGCTGGCGAAGCATGGCGCGGGCTTCGACATTGTCAGTGGAGGCGAACTTGAGCGCGTTATGGCCGCAGCGCCGGAGGCTGTGGGCCGGGTTGTCTTCTCCGGCGCGGGCAAGACGGCGGCGGAGATCGATCTGGCGCTGCGGGCGGGAATCCTGCAATTCAACGTGGAGAGCGAGGCGGAGTTGGAGTTGCTGGCGTCGCGCGCGGCGAAATTGAAGACCAAGGCGCGCTTTGCCCTGCGCGTGAATCCCGACGTCTCGGCCGAAACCCACCCCTACATCTCCACCGGACTGCGCGAGCACAAATTCGGCATCGACATCCGGCAGGCGCTGGCTATTTATAAGAGCGCAGCCAACGATCGCTGGCTCGACCCGCATGGGATTAGCGTGCACATTGGTTCGCAGATTCGCTCGGCGCAGCCATTCGGCGCGGCCATCCAGCGCGTCAGCAAACTGGTGCGCGAGTTGCGGCGCGAAGGCATCGAGCTGCGCAGCATCGACGCCGGTGGCGGACTGGGAATCGATTATCACGGCGGCGCTTTCGACGCAGCGGCAAAGGTTGCTGAGTATGCCGCAGCGCTCGAAGACGCACTGGGCGATTTCGCAGGCCGCCTGGTCATCGAGCCAGGACGTTTTCTCGTCGCCCAGGCCGGCGCGCTGGTGACGCGCGTGCTCTACGTCAAGCGCAACGGCAAGAAGACCTTCGTCATCACGGACGCGGCGATGAACGATTTGATTCGCCCTGCGCTCTACCAGGCCTGGCATGAGATTGTTCCCGTGCGGCGGCGTGCAGGCAGAGCGCGCGTCGTCGATGTCGTAGGGCCGGTGTGCGAGTCGGGCGATTTCTTTGCGCGCGATCGCAAGCTCGCGCCCGTCGAGCCGGGCGACCTCGTCGCATTGCTCGATGCCGGTGCCTACGGCATGGCGCAAACTTCTAACTACAATTCGCGGCTACGGCCAGCTGAAGTACTCGTCCAAGGCAACAAGGCGCGTCTCATCCGCCGCCGCGAAACCGTGGCCGATCTTCTCGCGCCCGAAATCGTCTGAAATTGAGGCTGGCTGATCCCGCGCACAACAGTCTTCCCGCGCTTCCTGCTATCTTGTTTTGCGGGAGATTTTCCGATGCTCATTCGTTGTCTGTGTGCCTTAGCGTTTGTGGGAACCGTCCTGGGGCTGCCGTGTCTTGCAAATGCCGATCCCTTAAAGGTAAAAACCGCGCAGGGAAAACTACAGGGTAAGCCGATCAACGATGGCGGGGTGCGCGCTTTTCTCGGCATTCCCTATGCCGCGCCGCCAGTAGGCGATCTGCGCTGGAAGCCGCCGCAATCGCCCTCGAAATGGAAAGGAGAGCGCCAAGCAATCACGTACGGTGCGCGCTGCATGCAGGTCCCGTTCCCCGATATGATCTTCCAGGACGCGGGCATGAGCGAGGATTGCCTCTACCTGAACGTCTTTACGCCCGCAAATGCGAAGGCCTCAAGCAAGTTGCCAGTCATGTTCTGGATCCATGGTGGCGGGTATTCCTCCGGTTCCGCATCGGAGCCGCGGCACAACGGAGATTTTCTGCCCACGAAAGGCGTGGTGCTGGTCACGATCAACTACCGGCTGGGCGTGTTCGGTTTTATGGTCACAGGAGATCTGATCAAAGAAGGTAACGGCGCAGCCGGCAACTACGGGTTGCTGGATATGATCGCGGCGCTCCGATGGGTGCAGGAGAACATAGAAAACTTCGGGGGAGATTCCGACAACGTAACGATCTTCGGCGAGAGCGCGGGATCGTCCGCAGTGAGCACGCTGATGGCATCGCCACTGGCGCAGGGGCTATTCAATAAGGCGATTGGCGAAAGCGGTTCGGGGTTTGGCAACAACCTGGGCCCCAAGCCTGCGGCGCAGGTTGCGGAGGTCGACGCGGACTGGGCGCAATCATTTGGCACAAACTCGCTCGCCGGCCTGCGCGCACTGCCCGCCGAAACCATCCTGAAAACTTCGAAAAATAATGGAGCGCCGGAATTCCGAACGGTCATCGATGGACAAGTGCTGACGGAGCCGGTCGCCCAAACCTACGCGGAGGCAAAACAGGCGCACATCCCGCTCCTGGCGGGCTGGAACCGCGATGAAGATAGCTCAACCGCTGCACAGGAGATGACCGCAGTGCAATGGAACTCCGAAGCCGAAGGGCGTTTCGGTGATCGCGCAGCAGAGTTTCTGGCGCTTTATCCGGGAACAGACGACGCGCAGGCTCAGCGCTCTGCCCTCGATTTTCACGGTGATACGTTTATCGCCTTCGAAACGTGGAAATGGATTGAGGCCCAGGTAAAGACCGGTCAGGCTCCCGTCTATCGCTATCATTTCGAACTGCCCGCCCCGCCCAGCGCATTCCATCCCGGCTCCTTTGCCTTCCACTCCGACGACATCGAATATGTCTTTGGGACTCTCAATACGCGGCCCGGCGCGGTGTGGCGGCCTGAGGACCGGAAACTAAGCGAAGAGATGATGGACTTCTGGACCAACTTCGCCAAAAGCGGCGACCCCAACGGGCCGGGCTTGCCCGTGTGGCCGCGCTACGACAAGACAAATGAAGTGCTCCATCTTGATAGCGACACGCACGCGGCTCCGGATGCGACTCGCGCGCGCTATGAGTTTCTCTTGAAGGGAATTCCGCCCGCCGTGCAGCATTGAATCAACGAGCCGTCAGAAAGGCTAGTGACTCACGCCGGAAGCCGCGACAAAACCCGAGTTCTCTGGCGCGCTCGTGCTGCCGGAACCCGCTGGCTGTGCGAAGTTTGCGCCGTCGGCGTTAATGGCCTTCGAATAGTCGGGACCGAGACCGAGTTTCATCAGGGCGCGTGAGTCGGGCGTTATCTTGGTTTGCCACCCGTGGTCGGCCTGGTACTTCTGCATCGCGGCAATGGTTGTCGCGTCCCATCTACCGTTGGTTTCGCCCGTCAAATAGTGCTCGTGGATCAGCGCCTGCTGAATCTCGGTTACGCGTTCCGGCTGGATAGCCTGCTGGCCGCGGGGACGGCGCGCTCTGTGCCTGGATTGACTGAGCTTATGGGAGTGGTTCTGGCCGCTGGTCGGCGAGCGGCGCACATTGGTCGCGAAGGCAGTCGGCGAAACAAGGACTGTCGAGATCAGAATGACCGCAGTGGATCGCAAAGAAAACATGGCCTATCCGCCTGGTGAAGCGCCCAACTTTTCTGGACTCTTCCGTTGAGTTTAGCCAAGGCATGGCAGTGGGGCAAGCACAAAATCGTTCAAAACGAATCGATTAAGGTACTTCGGGAATGTGCGCCGACTATGCGGTAGCACAGCCGGCGCACATGTCCCTTGGATTTATAAGGTTCCACCAATGTAATTGATGCCCTGCTCGGGATGGCGCGGGTCGATGACCTCGAATACCACGTCGTCACCGGACTTGAGCTTGCTGACCACGGCATCGAACTGGTCCTTCGTCGCCGTGGGTTGCCGGTTCACGTGGGTAATCACCATTCCCGGCGCCAACCCCTGCAAGTCGGCAAACGATCCCGTGCGCACGGAGTCGATCATGACGCCCGAGACGTGAATTTTCGCAGCCATCGCTGGCGCGATCTCGTGAACCACCACTCCGAGCTTGGCTTCGCCGGCGCTCGCTTCGCCCGGCTGGTTGCCCTGCGGTTGGGGATTAGTCATCTCCGCAAAAACCTTGTCGCGATCGCCGATCGTCACGGTGGCGTCCATCGGCTTGCCATCGCGGATGTAGCCGAGCCGGATGCTCGATCCAGGCCTGCGGCTGGCGATGTCGTTCACCAGGTCGTCGCCGTCCTTGATCCCCCGTCCATCCACGGTGGTAATAATGTCGCCGGCTTTCAGGCCCGCCCTATCTGCAGGACCGCCTGGCTGAACCTCCTGCACCAGAACGCCGGTCTTGAAGCCGTACACACGATTCACGGCTCCCGGAAGTCCTTCACGGAACTGGATTCCGATAGAGCCGCGTGTCACCTTGTGGGTGGGGCCGATGAGATCGTTGTACACCGCAACCACCGTGTTGGACGGCATGGCGAAACCGATTCCCTGGTACCCCGCCGACTGCGTATAGATCGCGGTATTGACGCCGATCACTTCACCATTCATGTTCAAAAGCGGCCCGCCGGAGTTGCCGGGGTTGATTGCCGCGTCGGTCTGAACAAAGTGCTGGAACTGCCCCGCCGCTCCTTGATCGATGGTGCGATTCTTGGCGGAGATAATGCCTGCCGTGACCGTCTGCTGCAAAGCGAACGGGCTGCCGATGGCTTCCACCCAGTCGCCCACATGGGTGTGCTCGTCGTCGGAGTTGCCCATCTTCACCGTGGGTAACGGCGTGCTGGTGTCGATTTTGATCACCGCCAGGTCCGTGGCTTTGTCTACACCGATCACGCGTGCCGGCCGGCCGAGGTCCTCGTTATCGGGATCTGTCGAGAGCTTCACGTAGATCTTGTCCGCCTTGTCGATCACGTGATCGTTGGTGATGATGTAGCCCTTGGAATCGACAATAAAACCGGAGCCGAGCGACTCCTGCACTTGGCCGTTGTTGTCGCCCTCATCGGGACCGCCCGGCCCGCCCGGAATCTGCCCGAAGAAATGATTGAAGAAGTCCTGGAAGTTGTTGTCCGGCTCTTGCTGCTGATCGTTCTGATCGTTGTTGTCGTTGTTGTTATCGTCGGGATTCTGCGGGTTGGGCTGACCACGGAACTGGAAGTTGCGGTGTCCGCGGTTGCCCGACTCCTTGGGCAACGTTTGCGTGTTGATGTTGACCACCGCCGGACTCACCATCTTAGCGATACGAACGAAATCATTCGGCGGAACGGTGGAATCAACCACCTTAAGAGGAGTGGCGTCGCTCGAGTCGCTCTCTTTCTCCTGTCCGCGAACTCCGTGAGCAGCAAACGATCCGATCACAACCGCAGCCGAAAGGGTGGCCAGCAGAACGAATGCCGATGCAAGACGGCGCGAACAAAGCCGTTCAACGAACAAATTCATGATGATATTGACCTCTTGAGGGCGCTGGGCGAATTGAGATCGATATCGACAGCGCCTTCCTCTCCCAGTATAGTCAGCTCAAGCCGCCTGCGAGGGGCATCTGTCTCTCCGTCCTTCTTCACGGCAGCCGGTACCAACCCGCCTGCAGACAAATAGTTAGACGCCGCCACCTCGAAAAGAGCCGCATGGGGGCTGCTCAGGTCTCCCGCCGGTTACTGCCCCGCAGCCCACTCCAGCGCAGCCAGTACCAACAGCAGAATTCTCTTCAGCCCCAGTTCGCGGTCAGCCGGTGAGTACCATTCCTGGAGCGTGTGTGCCTGGCCTCCGTCGCCGCCCGCGCCCATCGAAAGCGCCGGCACGCCGAGCGCTAACGGAACATTGGCGTCGGTCGATCCCAGGCGAAGATCGGTGCGCAGGCCAAGGTGCCGGTCGACGGCGCGCAATGCGGCCAAGAGCGGCGAATCGCCGGCCAGAACCGCCGCAGGCCGATCACCGATCTTTTGAATCTCGAACGTCAGCCGCCCACGCGAGCCCTCACCTGTTGCCTTGCTCCGCTGATTCCACTGCTCTACGGCATCTTCTACGGCGCGATGCAGAGCCACTTCCAGGTGCAGCAGTTCACTTGAGTCGGTCGAGCGAAAATCCACCGCGGCCTCGGCGCTTTCGGGAATCGAATTCACGCTGATGCCGCCCCGCACCGTCCCCACGTTCAGCGTGGTTCGCGGCTCTTCGGGCAGAGGCGTCTCCGCCAGGCGGGCCAGCGCTGTAGCCAGCGCAGCAATGGGGTTCGGCTTCCCCGCATCGGTAAAGCTGTGCCCTCCGGGGCCGGTGATCACCACGCGATAACGGCGGCTGCCCAGCGCCTGCGTCACGGCAGCTTCCGCGCCCGCGCCATCCAGCACAATGTGCGCGGCCACGCGCCCGGCAAACGGTCTTTGTTCGTAAAAATACCGTACGCCGCGCAAATCGCCTTCGCCTTCCTCGCCCACATTACCCAGCACCACAAGCGGAACAGGCAGTTCCACCTTCGCCTCAATCAGCGCATGAACCACAGCCAGCATTCCAACGATACCTGCCGCGTTATCGCACACACCCGGAGCTTCCAGCCGACCGTTGACAATCGCAGGCCGGATGGGTGTGCCGGCAGGAAACACCGTATCGAGATGCGCCGACAGCACCACAATTGGCCCTGTGCTCTCGGCCGGCAAGTGCGCGGCCGGCAACACTCCCAGTACGTTGCCCACAGAGTCGGTTTCGATGGCGCTCACGCCCGCCTCAAGGAAGCGCTCTTTGACCCAGTGCGCCCGCTCCTGCTCGCCGTTGAAGGGCGCGGGAATCCCCGTCACATCGATCTGCCAGTCAAGGATGGTCTTGGGATTGGCGTGCAACCAGGAGAATGCCGCGTGAACGGGCCTCTGCGCAGCCAATGCGGTCACACGCGAGAATGCCAAGATTGGGGAAAGAACCTGCATGGATGGATTCAGAGTAGCAGGATGCTTCGCGCAATCGAAATCACTTCACAGAAGCAGAGAGCCGACCTTTTCCCCTAAACGAGGGCTATTTTTCCGGGCACTCCACCGAATGCAGAAATAATCCGCGAGCCGGAGCCGTCGGCCCCGCCGCGGAACGGCTCCGAGCCTTCAGGATGCGCGGAATCTCCTCGGCCGCAAACTGACCGCGGCCCATTTCCACCATCGTTCCCACCAGATTGCGCACCATGTGGTGCAAAAAGCCGTTGCCGCGGACGCGATACACGATCAGCGCGCCGCCATCGCACGCCTGCAACTCCCAGACCGAGGAAAAGATGGTGCGCACCATAGAAAGCGGCGCAATGCGAAGCATCGCGCCGGCCTCGGCTTCTTCAGGCGCGCTCTCACGTCCTCGCTCGGCCTGGTCAGGATCGCTCGCGGCAAAACTCCGGAAATCCTGTTCACCTTCGAAAATCCGCGCCGCAGCCTGAAGCCTGTCGAATTCCAGGTTCCAGGGGCACGCGTAAACGTAGCGCGTAAGAAAGGGCGGACAAATCTCCCCCCGAAAAATGCGGTACTCGTAGGTCTTCGCGACTGCCGAATGCCGCGCATGAAAGGTACTTCGTACCGTTCTGGCCTCAAAGATCCGGATCGAAGGGGGGAGGGTCCGATTGAGCGCGCGCTGAAGGTTTTTCGCCGGAATCGGAGCCCGCAATGCGAAACTTGCAACCTGGGCAAGAGCGTGGACTCCGGCGTCGGTGCGACCCGAGCCCTGCGGCAGTGGGGACTCGCCCGTAATCCGGCCCAAAGCTGCCTGCAATTCGCCCTGAATGGTCGGCAAGCCAGGCTGCACCTGCCAGCCTTGGAAGTCGGTGCCATCGTAGGCCAGGGTCAGTTTCCAGTATTGCAGTGCCGAATCGGGTTGGCCGCCGTCTGTCATGGAAGTTACTGCAATCAGGGTACCCGATGGCGCTCAATCCGACCCGGCCGTCCTTAAGTCCGCAAAACCGGATTCGAGCGCTTTCCGACCAAGCACAGGTTGCCATTCGTGCCGTCTGGGAGTATTTTACTAACCAGTTAGTTAATTTAGGCGACCTGAACTCCTCGCCGCTCTCCAATCCCTGACCGGAGGGCTGCGCGGTCCTTTAGCCGCAGCATCGATTCTGCGGCTTGCAACAATGCTTGGAACGGACAAGGAACCGATTTCGTAATTCCGGATGTGTCGCAAGAGTTCCACCCAGCGGCGATAATCGTTCTTGAGTAACGCGAAGCATCCGGATTTGTTTTCTGCCTTATTTGAACCACAACAGGGCGAACCGGCCCAGTGGGGTTGGGTCGTGTGCCGCAATTCTTAGGGAGAAGAATCATGCAATTTTTGAGGACAGGCATTTTCGACAGGGAGCGGGCAATTGAGTGCACTGCGCGCAGACGAAGCAGCTTGAGAACGCAATCGCGTGCCGGCGATCGCTTGCGCGCGGCGGCCGCCATTCTGCTCACGCTCGCGGCCACCATGCCTCCCGGCTACGCACAACAGGCAAAAACCGTTCCTCCGCCGCACGAGAAAGCAGCTTCCGAGCTTCCGGCAGCGCCCGAGCCGGTTCCAACGCAGCCGGTCCCCCTGCGCACCTCAAACCGCAATTTTGCCAGGCCCTTCGCATCATGGCTGACAAATCCGATCGGCGTCTACCGGCCGACGAACATTCCCATGGCAAGCTTTACGAACTCTGTGCGCCTAGCCGATTTGGTGAAGGATGGCAAGATATACCTGAGTCTCTCTGATGCCATTGCTCTGGCCATTGAAAACAACTACGACATCGCCATTGCCCGCTACGACCTGGATATTGCGGACACCGACATTCTGCGGGCTCGCTCCGGCGCACCGAACCTTCTGGGTTCACCTTCGGGCCTGGTAACCAATACGCTCAGCGGATCGACATCGATTCTCTCGACGGGAGGCGGCCCGGGCGGCACGACAGTCGGATCGGGCGGTGCTGGCTCAGGCACCGGAGGGCTTGTGCTCTCCACGAGCGGCGCGGGGCCAGCGCCAGAGGCTTTTGATCCTGCCATAACCGGCACTATTCAATTGGAGCGGCAAAAATCGCCACAATTCAGTACATTGCAACCGCGATCGTTCACCAACACCGATCAATACAACTTCGCGTTCAATCAGGGCTTCGTTACCGGATCGGCATTCAATTTGGTTTGGAACAACAGCCGTACAACTTCCATGGGTTCGTTCAATGGCTACAGTCCACAATTGGCTTCGAGCTTCAAAGCCACGCTCACGCAACACCTGTTGCAGGGTGCCGGCATCTGGGTGAACAAGCGATTGATCTACCAGGCGCTGAATGACCGTCGCATCACCGACTCGTCTTTCCGTCAGCAGATTCTCTATACCGTTGACCAGGTGGAGACAATCTACTGGGGCCTGGTGCAGGCATACGAAGATGTGCAGGCCAAGCAGCGTGCTCTCGATCAGAGCAATCAACTGCTCGGCGACAACAAGAAACAGCTCGAAGTGGGCTCCATGGCGCCGCTTGATGTGGTGAACGCTGAGTCGAGCGTAGCCGCCGACCAACAGGCGCTCATCAGCGCGCAGAGCGCCCTCAATTATCAACAGCAGATCATGAAGCAGGCCATCGCGCGCAACCTGAACGATCCTGCGCTCTCCACGGCTCCGGTGATTCCGACGGATCGAGTCAGCCTGGAACCGATTCCCGAGGAAAGCCAGCCCGTAGAAGCGCTGGTGCAGGAAGCATTTCAGCGCAGGCCGGAGCTGGAACAAGCGGTTATGACACTGCGGAACGACGAAATCACGCTGAAGGGAGCCAGAAATGCCCTGCTGCCCCAGCTGGACGTCTATGGATTTTATTCGGCACAGGGCGTGAGTGGCGCCTCAAACACAACTTGCGTGATCTTCAATTTCAATTGCGGGGCGACAACGGGAATCGGCGGCTATACGGACGCGCTGAACAATCTGGTCAACGGCTCTTCACCCGATAAAGGCGTTGGCTTTAATCTGAACATCCCTATCCGCAATCGTTTCGCCCAGTCGCAGCAAGAGCGCTCGCTGATGGAGTACCGGCAGGCCGAACTGCAGCTCGAGCAAAGATACACGCAGATTCGCATGCAGGTTGTGAACGCGATGTATGCCCTCACTAATGATCGCGCGCAGGTGCGGTCGGCCGAGGCCGCGCGCGACTATGCGAAACAGAGTTACGACGCCGAACAGAAGAAGCTGCACCTGGGCGCGTCTACAAGCGCGAACGTTCTGCAGCAGGAACGCAACCTGGCAACAGCTGAAGACAACCTCATCGCTGCTCACGCGGCTTACGCCAAGGACCGCGCCGGCCTCTACCAAACTCTGGCCTCCACGATGCAGCACTATGGGATCAACCTGCAGGAGGCTGCGCAAGGAGTAGTCAACACTGAACCGGTCATCCCGGGAGTTCAGCCTGCCAATCCCGGCAACGAGCCGAATATGACGCCTCCGGCTGCGCCGAACCCGGAGACCCCGCCAGCCGCGCAATAGCGCATGCTCAATGAGACAAAAGAATGGCCCGGCCTTCGCCGGACCACTTTGTTTCGGATTACACATTCCAGGAGGTTCGCGCTTTACCGCTCCGCCACACGATCAAGCAGATCGAAAAACTCTGGAAAGCTGATGGCCGCCGACTCCGCGCCCTGAATCAGAGTTTCACCTTCCGCGCCGAGAGCTGCCACGCTGAAGGCCATGGCGATGCGATGATCGCCTCCCGAATCGATGGTTGCGCCGTGCAGTATTTGTCCGCCTGGCACGTCGAGCCCGTCTTCGAACTCTTCCACTTCCGCGCCCATCGCGCGCAGGTTCTTCGCCACCAGCGCAATGCGGTCCGACTCCTTCACGCGCAGTTCGCGAGCATCGCGAATGCGAATGCCGCCGCTCGTCGAAGGCGCAATCGCCGCCAGCACCGGAAGTTCGTCGATCAATTGCGCTGCAAGTGCGCCGCTGATCGTGGTCGAGCCGAGGCCTTCGACGGAAGCGGAAATCTGCACCGTGCCAACCAGCTCCGCATGCTTCTCTTCTAGATTCACCACTGCGATGCGCGCGCCCAGCGCCGTCAGCAC
>JBAWFY010000303.1:0-1848 GCA_049592335.1 Occallatibacter sp. | reverse complement strand
TCGCCGCACACCGTCACATCGTTGGCCAGTGCGCGCTTCACACCGGAGGTGAGCGCAAGGTTGGCAAGATTCAGGCTGCCGTCGGTCTCGTTGAGCGGATGAACCGTGGATTGCACAGAGGAGAGCGATACGGCACCGTTGAGCGCGCGGTACGCTGACCGCGTGATGCTCGCGGCCTGAGCCGCGCTCTTGCTCCAATTGGCGCCGCGATCGGGAACGAAGCTGCCCAGCGGCGTTGTGAGCGTGAGCCCGGTGGAAGAAAGCGCGGTCGCTCCCGACTCCTCGATCAGCAAGGCCAGCACCTGGCCGGCCGTCAGATTGCTCACGCCGGCATTCGGCGGCATCAGCACCTGGTCGAGCAGCCACTCGTCGCTCACGGCCTGGATGGCCGTCCGGTAGCGCGGGCCTTCAAGGCCCATCCCCGCGTATTCCGGCAGCGGACTCGCCGCAATGTATCCCGTGAAGTAGGTCGTGCCGTCGTCGCCCGTCACCGCAAGCGCCTGGAAGCGCGCGGGCGCGGCAAGACTTCCGTTGGCGGGCAGGCTCAGCCACAATTGGCACACGGAGGGCTCGTTGATCCTGCGCTCGATCGTCAACGGACGCACGGCATCGAGGCCCGCCGTATAGTCCTGTCCTTGAATCGTAATTTTCATTGCATCTCTCTGGTTCGCGTAGCGTGGTTCGTGAATCGTGGCTCGTGGAGTCTTGTTCCCTTGTTCCCCGTTCTTTTCACGCCAGCGCATTCGGCGCCGGCAAAAGGCTCCGGTAGCAAACCACACGTTCGCCGTCCAGCGGGTCCGTCACCGGCAGCGCTAAGAAATGCCCTTTCAAAATCACCCGCGATTGCCCATTTTGATTCTTCCCATTCAGAGGAACGACTACTTCTTCGGCGCCGGTCATCGATTGCAGCCGTGGATAGTGAAAGAAGATTCTTTCTCCCTGGCTGCCCTGCATCACAAAGAGCGCCGACCACTCCTGGTAGAAGCTGCCGCCCTCGCGATCCACAAATCCTGTAACGGCCTGCACCTTGGCGCCAGTGGCCGGCGTGCCGCCGGGCAGCGCCGTAGCCAGCGTCAGCCCTGTCGTGGCCACTTCTGCAACCAGCGCCACATTGAACGTCACGCGCCGCACATAATCCACATCCGTCAGCGCCGACCGCACGTACGCGCCCGTAACCGGACTGCCCACATACCCTGTCTGCCCGGTGTAATCCACGTCCACAGCCACAATCGATCCAGCTGTAAAGTTCGCGGTCGAGGCAAGCAGAATCGATGTCGCTGTCGAGCCGCTCTGCGGAACGACTGCCGGCACGGCTTGCGCGCCGTCGGCCGCCAGGGTTGTGCCGCTCGCCGCAGCCAGCACATTCATGTGCTGCGACCCCGTCGCGAGCGCCATCGTCAGCTTGGTCCAACTCAGAAATTCCAGAATCACCTGGGCTTCGAGAGTCTCGCGCACCTGTTCGAGCGTCGCCGCGGGAATGCCCGTCAGCAACGGCGTCGACTTACTGGCCGGCTTACGCGCAAAACTCTGGATCCAGCCCAGGTCGATCCACGGCGCGGGCGGCGTGTCGAGATTGAACCCGCCCTGCTGCGATGGATCGAAGAGTTGAGGTGTTTGCGCGGCGCGATTCACAGGCGCAAAGTACGCGCGCACTCGCCGCGCCACCGGCGCTGGAGCGGAAAACCAACTTGCTGTCATTGCGAAATCCTTTGAAAAACAGTGGTGAGTGGTCAGTGATGAGTGATGAGTCGCCAAGGGCAAACCGGCACAATCCCGGGTTGCCGATCACGAATCAATAATCACGAATCACTATTCCCTACTGGCTACTCCCTGCTCCCTGTCTTCACT
>JBAWFY010000302.1:0-2295 GCA_049592335.1 Occallatibacter sp. | reverse complement strand
AGATAAGTCGGTATCGAAAATCAAGAATCAGACGGTTCGAATTGGCTCGCTAGACCTCACCTTCGGAGGTGACCCCAAAAAGATTGATTCAGGTAGCGACCGTGTTCAGGTCTTCCAGTTGATCGACCTGTCGGCACCAACGGCGGAGATTATTCCACGGTTTTCATGCCAGATGAGCCTACCCTTGGTCGCCGTCACCCCAGGTGGTCAGGACGGGCTCCCATCCAGCGAGTATGCGCCCGAAAATGCCTCAGTATCTCAGGCTAACCCTGAGCGCTGCATGGAGCGTCGCTTCAACGGCAGCGCCCCCGTCGTCATTCCCGTGCCGCCGAAGATCAAGGAGGATGTTCGGAATCCCTCATTCGTCCTGCGTGTAGATGAGACTAACGAGGATTCCTACTCGCAAACAATCGCCCTGACCTTGAAAAATCTTCCTGGCCCGACCGTCGCCGACAAGCCGAGAGTGGTGGTCATCGATTCCGACCCTTTCCTTGTCGCCGCCATCGACTACCAGACGTTGACGGCGAACAACAACTCCAATGTCGTCGCCCTTTGGAAAAGCGGAGCAATCGAAGGCGCGGCTTGGCAACTCCAGACCGGCGACCAACCCTTCACCCTCATCCTACCGCCCCAGGGTATCGGCGAGGAAATGCCAAAGGACAAGAATGACGGCATTCCTTCCTCACCCCCTCTCGACTTCCGGCTCTCTCCGCCCGCGCCACTTTCTCTGAAGGCCTCCTACTTCGCGCAGAACTTTACCGAAGCCCCCTGGAACCTGCGTCGCATTCTCGGCTATCCAGGCCAGCGCGACGCCGGAGCTGGGGTCGTCAGTCTCAACTTCGAGTTGCTCTACGGCCTCGCCTGCACCGTCGACGCGCCACTTCTCCGTCTCGCCGAAATCTTCGCTCTTGTTGGCCGTATCCCCGGCCGCATCGCCGGCCACACATTCGTCAACCCGCTCAAACCACTCGGTCCCGTATTGACCCCCGATCAAATAAAGACGATCAACACTGGATATGAGCGAAAGCGTTGGGACTGGTCACTTACCGCCGAGCTTTACTCCAATCGAGTCGCGCTGCTCGAACCCCGAGCCTCCGGCGACAACTACGGCTCCACCGCTGGAGCCTCCGGAGCGTCCGCCACTCCCGAGGTCTTCACTCTCTCCGACGGTGTTTCCTGCACCTTCCGCAGCAGCGCCGATCTCTACTACAGTGCCGATCCCAACTACAAAGATTCGAAAACGCAGAAAGGCGTGGATGACGACACCTTCCCAGTCGTCGACACAGGACTCAGGGGAGGAGTCACCTGGCCCTTCGAGTCTTCACGCATCTTCCACGCTACCGTTCGCAATCCAAAGTCGTCTTCGGCCACCGCCAGTGGCCTCTCCCTTTCGCCGCTAGGTGGCACTGGCACGATTAAGGCCGGATTCGACAAAGATCTCTCCACCATCACTGCCACAACCGATATTGGCCGTACCAGCAAGGAGACTGTCGCTCGCCTCGGCCGCATCGGCGTCTTCCACAACCTTGCCCGTTACGTCATCGAATACGAACGCGATACATCGGTCACTACACAATTCAAAGACACCCAAACACCTTTCGATCACTTTCCCGTCCTGCGCAAGGTCAGCGAGTACGTCGAAATACTCGAGCCGGTCGCCACCCTTTCAAACGCTTCCCAAGCCTATCCCGGGGCGGGCTGTGTAAGGTCAATCGAGTTCAAGCAGCGCTTGATACCCGTCACCTCGGAGTGGTCATCGAACGTCGGCGACAATGGATGGAAGGTTCCGCTCTGGGACAAGCGAGCCTCTGAAAAGCCTGATTCCGTATACAAGCTTCCGGAGGTAGTTTTCAATTTTGCCGGCGCAGATGCTGCCGATGTCGAATGCGGCATCTTGTCGGTCGACAAGCTGATCTTCTACACCGAGACCGACGCCGACGCCGATGCCGACCCGCACCGTTGGCCGCTTGTCTCCGGCGTCGACTTTCTTCCCGTGCCTGTCCCAACCCCAAACGCCGCCTTCGAGTCAAGCAAGCCGCACGAGATTCCAGCTTACGATCCTATAACGCCGTTCGGCCTCGCTTCCTTCACGCATCAGCTCGCCCAAGGGCACGGCCGTGTCAATCTCGTTGAGGGCCGCAGCGCCACGGCTATTGGTGCCAACCTCGTAAGTCTCACCTTGCAGCGCGCTCCCACCCAAGTCTCTGGGCTGCAAACCCAACTTCAAAGCCTTCACGACGCGGTACGTGGCGACCTCTTCCGTGCAGTGCGTCAAGACCCCTCGAACGTATTCAA